>CAZRKO010000196.1:0-3965 GCA_964600445.1 uncultured archaeon | reverse complement strand
CTTCTCCTTCATAGTTAGCATATTTTTCACATCTTCTCCATTAAGCCAACGACTATTCAAATCTTCTACTTTTTTCCAAATCGGGTTGTAATCATCCTCTGTATAAACTACACTTTTAAAAAAGGCTTCGTTGACTTGAGTCAAGAAATTTTGGCGGATTTCAAAAATTTCAAGAATTTCAGGTCGATTGATTTTCGACTTATCAACTATAGGCACTAATCAACACTTTTTTCATAAATTTGATGTCTAATAAAATTCAAGAATAGAAACTATTTTAATCAATCTCTACCAAGTAACGGATTCTACGTAAGTAATTTCATAATCTCACATACTATTTACATAGCTAGATAAATTCTAAGATCGATGTATTAAAACTTAAAGTGAATGCAAAAATTGAAATTGCTGTATTTGTATAAGGATGCGATTTTAATATGATTAAAAGTTTTACTAAAGTAATTTTAATTCGAGAGAAACAGAAATTAAAAAGTTAAGAAAAATAGATAATTATTGAATCATGTTGGGGCACATAAATTTTGAAGATTTGGAACTAAAATTCGGATATTCTTGTATGCCAAATAGGTTACATTATTATTCGAAAGAAGAAAACGATTTTAGAATGGAAGTTCGTAAATGGTGCGAAGAAAATGTCTCCCCTTATGCAGAAAAGATAGATAGAAACAGGGATAAGGAATTAGCGGTAAGAATTCTAAAAGAAATGCCCTATCTAGATACTGTTATCCCAAAAGAAGCAGGAGGAAAAGGTAAAGGAATTCTATACCGCACTATATTAGGAGAAGAATTAACAGCATTCAGTTATGCATTAGCGGGAATTTTTGGAGGTTCTTCGTGCTTATTTGTTGGACCAGTAATTGAATTTGGGACTCTTGAACAAAAAAAGGTATATTTATCTGGGATTGCAGATGGATCAAAAATTGGCGCGCTTGCTATTACAGAGCCAACGGGAGGCTCCGATGCCATTGGTGGCATGAGATTAAAAGCAATTCGAGAAGGGGATCATTACGTATTAAATGGTGAAAAATGTTTTATCACAAATGGAAGCGTAGCAGATTACTTATGTTTATATACTATTACTAATGATCAAGTAAAACAACACAAAGGAATGACGGCGTTCATATTTGAAACAGATACTCCTGGGTTCGAAGTGATTAAGGATTATAAGCACATGGGGAGGAGAGGTATGCCTAATTCGCATTTAAGGTTTACTAATTGTAAAGTACCTGCTAAAAATATGCTTAATAGGGAAAACGAGGGCCTTGAAGTACTCCTATTTGGATTAGATGGTGAACGTACTTTTACTGCATCTCAATATGTTGGATTAGCAAGAAGCGCATTTGAAATTGCATACCGCTATGCTCATAAACGTGAACAATTTGGAAAAACTTTGTATAATTTTGAAGCAATTAGCTTTAAACTTGCTGAAATGTACATGGATATAGAAATAAATAGAATTGCTATGGTCCAAATTGCGAGAATGCTTGATGATGGCCACTATCTAAGACCTACAGTTGCAGCGTTAAAAGCTAGGATAGCTGACGCGACCGTGCGAATCACACAAGATGCGGTACAAATCGTTGGAGGGTTAGGATATTCTGAGGAATATCCATTAGAACGATATTATCGAGACGCAAAGATCGGACAAATTTCTGCAGGCACATCTGAAATTATGAGATACCTCATAACCAGAGAAATGATCCGAATGTGGGGAAAATAAGGGTGAATGAATATGGAAGGAAAAGTTAAACTATATATCGAGGACAAAGTTGCTAAAATAGTTCTCAACGATGCAAAAAATTATAACCCATTGAATAAAGAGATGGGGAAAGAGTTACTCGGAGTTTTAGAAAAACTTAGAGACAACAAAAATGTGAGATGTTTAATGATCACTGGTTCTGGCAAAGCCTTCTCTGCAGGTGGCGATATTAAAGCTTTTAAGGACAGTATTGAAAAGGGGAGACCAGGGGAAGCTATGGATGAACTATTGAAAAGTCTCTATAAGATTGCCCTAGTATTGCGTCAATATCCAAAACCAGTAATAGCTGCTGTAAATGGTTGGGCAGTTGGGGCGGGAATGAATCTTGCACTCTCCTGTGATCTAATCATTGCATCGAGTAAAGCCAAATTTAGACAATCGTTTAGTAAGCTTGCATTAATTCCCGGATTTGCGGGAACCATGCTTCTTAGCCGCCAATTAACCTGGCAACAAGCAACTGAAATGGCGTTTTTTGGAGATACGTACACAGCAGAGGATATGCTTAAATTAGGGTTTGTTAATGAAGTTGTTGACTCTGAAAAATTAATGGTAAGAGCTAATGAGATGGCATCCAAACTCGCTAGTGGTCCAACGCTGACTTTCGCGCGTACGAAGAAGTTATTTTTTGATGCTTTAAGCGATCCTCTAATAGATCATCTTGAAAACGAAAGGCAAATGCAGATAAAATCAGCAGAAACACAAGATTTTAAAATTGGTGTTTTTGCTATTAATGATAAAAAAGAACCAGAATTTATTGGTAGATAAATTAATATCGTAGCATTTTTAACTCATGATGAAGGAATCGGCTAATTTCAATAAAGAACTTGCTTTACCATGAGAACAATTCAATTGATCTAATAATGATAGATAAATAAAAATTTAACTTATGCAATTTTAAACAGAAATTGGCGTAAATAAAAAAAAATAATTAGTAGCTACCACAATGTCATTGATTCAGTGAAAAGCTGTCTTAGATCTTCAGCACTGGCTGGTTTAGGACATAATTTAGTTACTCGATGCTGAGGTAAAGTTCCTTGAACTAATTCCTCTATATCGTTTGATCCATACCCAACAGCTCTTAAACCATTAGGCATCCCTGTGGCTCGCATTAGTTTAATAATTTCATTTGCAAGAATTTCACCAGCATCTTTTTTGTCTGAGTCAGATATATCAACACCCATAAGTTGGGCAGAGTACAAGTGTAACTCTGGATTAGTACTAGCGGTGAAACGAAATACAGCAGGTGAAACAAGTACTACACACATACCGTGTGGAATAATTGGATACTCTGATTTTATTCCTTCAGGTTTGTATTCCTTTACCATCCCTGACACCGGATAGGACATCCCATGGGCTAAATGAACCCCTGCATTACCAAAACCTATACCTGCAAAGGTAGATGCTAGAATCATTTCTGCTCGCGCTTGATCATCGGACGGGTTTTGAACAACACGAACAATGTTTTTCGAAACCATTTCGACCGCCTTGGACGCCCAAAGATGGCTAATCGGATTGGCACCTTGGTAAGCAGGACGCATCTCAAGGCTTTCAGGAGCAGGTCGTTGATGGTAAGGAAGGGCAGTTATTGATTCCAACGCATGACAAATAACATCGAAACCACAAGAGGCAGTGACTATCTTTGGTACAGTTCGAGTGTTATTTGGATCAATGATTCCTATTAAAGGCCGTAATGCCCGATGTGCAATACCAGTTTTCGCACGCATTGCTTCTAAATCGAAAATCGCAACTCCAGTTGTTTCGCTTCCAGTACCCGCAGTTGTTGGAATTGCTATCATTGGTTTTAAAGGTCCTGGAATGGGTTGACCCTTCCCGATTGGAGCGTTGACATAAGTTAAAAAGTCGGCGGGGTATGTCGAGAATAAATTGGCGATCTTTGCAGTATCCATGCTCGAACCCCCCCCAATGCCTAGAAAACCATCGAAGTTACCATCAATCGCGAATTTGATCACCTCCTTAAAGGAAGTATCCGTGGGTTCTACTCGTGATCGATCATACAAAACAGTTTCTATGTTTACATCTTGTAAAGCTTCAATTGCAACTGAAACGGGTTCACTATCACTCAAGTTAGGATCTGTAACTACCAAAACTCGACTGGAACCAAGCTTTTTCATGTCATAACCCACCTCACGAGTAACACCAGGACCATATTTGATACTGGATGTAGCCATCGTGA
>CAZRKO010000195.1:0-3985 GCA_964600445.1 uncultured archaeon | reverse complement strand
CCTGTAACTGCATAATCGTCTAATTCATAAGTTATATTGACGGTCCCAGTCCTAATCTTTTCTTTTTTTTCTGGAAATATTTTAGCAACAATAACTAGGTTTCTATTTTCTCCAGGTTTTAATTCTCTTAAGTTCCAAGATAACTTATTATTTTTAATTTTAATGTCTGCTTGCGAATCGCTTGTACATTCTAAATCATAAAAATCTTTTGGTACTTCTTTTTCAGCATGAATATCTTTAATGGTGTAATTCGATACATTCTTTAAAATAATCAAAAATTTAACTACATTTTCTTGACCATATAACAACAAATATCGATTATCTTGATTATTATCAAAAATTTCTGTTAAATTTTTAAAGGTCTTTATTTCTTCATTTAATATTTCTATTGTTTCATTTATTTTAAGAGGATCTTGTAAATTTTCTAGGCTATCAATATTGTATCTAATATTTTTATTAGTTTGTGGTTCAAATATCCCAAGATTCATCTCGCTTTGAGAATCTAAATTGTTATATTGAGAACCTAAAATTTGAATTCGGGTATCCCACATTCTATCTTTATAAGAGTTATTAATTATAGAGATATTTCCATAACCATCAGCAGATTTTCTTTTCATAGTATTATCATAATGAATTTCTAAGGATTCATTATTCACTATTGAAATTTCAGATATTTTATCTGCTGCTGTTTTTGAAATTTGAACCCCTTTAGATTCAAATTTCCCATCTTGTCTTATTTCTTCCATAAAGTTTAATGGAACTCCTAAAAAATTAGAACCCATCTTTGTCCTTAATTCAGTTTGGCTAATGCATTTAAATCCCATGTTTTTTCTGCTCCATTTGATTTTTAATTTATTTTTTTTATTGCTCGTTTTTGATTAATTTTAATAAATATTATTTAATTGTGAGTATTGAAGTTCGTTTAATTTAGAGGTGATGATATTAAAAACATCAAGTATTAAACAAATAGAACCATCGCTCAGGATTGTTGACCCTGAAATATGGTTTGTAATAGAAAATTCGGATTGAAAAGGCTTTACCACCGCATCAAATTGCTCAAGGAGCTCATCCGCAATTAATATAGCTGATGAATCTTCATCCTTTTGGCATAAAACCGCCAGTTTAGTGTGTGAATTTTTCTTTACTTTACCATTACTAGTTAACTTTAAGAGCTTATCTAATCGAACTATTGGTAATAAGCTAGAGTTGATCTTATAAAATTTTACTTCGTCAACATATTCCACGGATTCAGGACTGTAAAAATAGATTTGTTTAATATTCTCTGTAGGAATCGCAAAGAGATCTCCCGCAACCTTTAATAGTTGGGCCTTAATAATTGCTCTACTAAACGGAACTATTACTGTGAATTTAGTCCCTACACCTTTTTCCGTAAGAATTTGAAAAGATCCTCCTAATTTTTTAAGCTTTTCATCAACTATAGCTAAGCCCATTCCTCGCCCAGAGAGCATATCTGCATCTGAAAGCGTTGTAAATCCCGGCATCAAAAGAAACTTATTCAAAACTTCATTTGAAAGAAGTTGTACTTCGTTAGTCGTGTAGAAACCTTTTTTAATAACACTTTCTCTGATTTTATCGTAGTTAATCCCTTTTCCATCATCCGAGATTTCAATATAGATTAACCCCGCACTTCTATATGTCTTAAGTTTTAAAATTCCCGTTTCATTCTTATTTTTAGAAATTCTTTCTTTAGGTAATTCAATCCCATGATAAATTGCATTTCTAAGAAGATGAATAATTGGTGAATTGAGTTCTTCTAAAATCGTTCTATCCATTTCTACATTAATGCCTTCTAAGATGAATTTTATTTTTTTACCTGTCTCAATTGCAACATCACGTACAAGTCTTTTATATTTCCTAAAGGTTGATTCTACTCTGACAAGTTTTAAATCAAAAATAATCTCTTGGATATCAAGGAGAGATTTATCAATGTTATCAAAAAGTAAACTTATTTCCGGGTCTTGTCTCTTTTTTAAGATTTGACTAATTTGATTTTTTAATATTATTAATTCTCCAAAGTAATCCATTAACTTTTCCAAAGTTTCAATATCAACTTTAACTCTTGAAATTGTAGCGCTTTCTGTTTGAAAATCATCTACTATCTTAGAAGCGGGTTCAATTTCTCCATTGATGAATTCCTCCTCATAAGCGTATTCTTTTTCACTTTCTATGTCACTCTCAACAGTTTTCTCATTTTGCATCATTATGCTAAAATTAGTTAGAAGGGTTTCGAATTTATCTCGTGCTAGTTCAGTAATAACTTTGTTATCAATTTCAAGAATTTCTTCTAAAATTT
Source organism: uncultured archaeon (assembly GCA_964600445.1). Lineage (GTDB taxonomy): Archaea > Asgardarchaeota > Lokiarchaeia > Sigyniarchaeales > SOKP01 > LW40-45. Next base: position 1,671 of record CAZRKO010000195.1, on the reverse strand, counting down.
GAGAAATTTGTGACGGTGTTTTTTGAGTTATATAGTAGATTTCGAAATCTCTATCAAAATTTCCTATCTCTAATAATCTAGGCTCAGGCTTACTATAACAAATTTGGCCAACATCATTTAGCGCTCTAAAAATAATAAATAACCTGACTTTTTTAAATACACATGTAGCTTGTAATCTAATATATATCTTGTAAAATTTCTTATTTTTAACGCTTATTGTTTGTTTTATTTTGTTTTGAGGAATTGGTTGAATAAATGTAATTTCAAATTCAGTATCGAACTCTTCAAAAGTCTCTTTTATTTCTTCTAAAAAGGTTATATCAATATCGGTATTATCGCCTTTTTTAACTCTGCTGACAACTGTTCGAAGAACGTCAAGACTTTCAAAAAATATCGAAGTAAAATTCCTAATCTTTTCGCTCGAGACTTTATTATTCTTAGCCTTATTTAGAAAATCTTCTAAGAAATGACAGAATTTAGAAGCATTGTTGAATCCTGCCATAGCGGTTAAGCCTTTTAAAGTATGGAAAGCGAAAAAAAGTTCTTGGATTGGCTTTTTATTGCGAGGATTTTCTTCTAGCTTAAGAACTTCATCTTCTACTTTTTGGATAAGATCTTCGGATTCATTTATAAACAACTGCATATCTTCTTTAGATGCCATTTTATCCCCTTTATAATTTTTTTTTCATAGATTTATTTCTTATCCTTAATTTTAAGAATTCGTTCCATAACTTCTATAATCTGTTCAGTTTTGAAAGGCTTTTGAATAAAATCCTTCGCTCCTTTTTTTGCTGCTTCAAGCACCAAAGCTTCCTGACCTAATGCGGATACAACCACAATTATTGCCTTAGGATCAACTTTCAAAAGATCTTCAATTGTTTCAATGCCGCCCTTTTCTGGCATTACAAGGTCCATCGTAACCATATCAGGCTTTAATTTCTTATACAGAGCAATTGCTTCATTTCCATTCTTGGCTTCACCAACAACTTCTCCATAGTTAGTTTTAGAAATTATGTTCTTTAGAATATTTCGAGTAAATTGGGCGTCATCAACAATCAATATTCTGCTTTTATTATTTGACATTTTTCTAACTCCTTTTTTTATTTTTTTTATTTTGCTATAGTTTGTTCTTTATCTATAATAGTTTGTTCTACTTCAGATAGTATTTTACTCAAATCGAGCAAAATTCTAGGTCTATCTTTAAACTTAATAATCCCTTTTATATATTCAATCCCAACACTGGTTTGGAATATTGGACTTAAACCTTCAATTAAATTAATATCGATATTTGCAATATCTAAAATACGATCAACTAAAAACCCTGTGTTAACATTTTTAACACTAACAATAATGATATATTTTTTCTCTGAACTATAGTTTTCTTCATTTTTGTTAAAATTGTACATTTTATATTCGTTCAGATTTAATTTTTTACTTAAATTTACGATATGTATTATTTCTCCTCTATAATTATAAATTCCGTCAATAAAATCATAACTTTGAGGCAATTTTCTTATTTGCCCAGCTAAAATTATTTCTTTTGTATCATAAATATTAATCGCAAATTGTTCACCTTCTGTTTCAAACAAAATAACAGAAATCTTATCTTCTTGAGCATAATATCCTTGCTGCAAAATTTAATCCCCTTTATTTTTTTTTTACTTAAATACT
>CAZRKO010000194.1:0-4003 GCA_964600445.1 uncultured archaeon | reverse complement strand
CTGCTTTCGAAGCCTCAAAATATTTCGGAGCTCAATTTGCTAAGCCCCTCCTCGCAGAAAAGTCGGGGTTTTTAATCTTTAAAAATCTAGCATGATTAATCCGACAAATTTTAAGGTGATATAGATGAGATTTTTGTCGTTGATATCTTAAAGATTTTTAATTTTGTATTCATTATTTTAATTTTAAAATAAACTCAATTATTAGGGAGATTGTGCTTAAAATTAAAAAAATCGAAAAGAATTTCAAACTGTAAAAACTATTATCCATTTAAGCTATATCTATTAATTAAATTAAAAACAACACTAAATTTAAAAGATGAAAAATGGGAAAAGATATCTATAGAAGTAGATTGGATACACCCTTAAATCAGAAGGTTTTGAATTTCATATCTTCTATGAACGATGATCTATGGATTGCCGAGGAAGATATCATTGGCACTGAAGTTCATAATATCATGCTATTTGAACAAGGAATATTAAATAGAAACGAGATAGGAAAAATATTAAAATCTTTAGAAACTATTAAAGAAAAATTGTCTAATCAAGAGTTGGAGTTAGATTATAGTTATGAAGATATACATCCCTTTATTGAAAAGTGTGTTATAGATGACATAGGTATAGAGATTGGCGGGAAAATTCATACTGGAAGGTCTCGAAATGATCAGGTTTCTGTGGATATAAGATTAAAAATTAGAAATGAATTGAACTGTTTATCAGAAAAACTGTTGGATATGGTAGATACTTTACTTAAAATTTCAGAAGAAACAATAGATATCTATATGCCTCTTTATACACATCTACAGAGAGGACAGTTGGGGGTTCTAGCACATTATATAAATAACTATATTGCCCAAATCATAAGATCTGTGGAAAGAATAGAAGAGATTTACCATAGAATTAATAAAAATCCTTTAGGTGCATGTGCAATAGGTGGAACAAGTATTAATATAAACAGAAAAAGAACTGCTGAATTATTAGGTTTTGAAGGCGTAATCCAAAATTCAATTGATGCAATAAGTTCCAGAGATTACATATATGAGACTCAAATGTGCTTATCATTAATTTCAATTCAATTTTCAAGAATTTCAGCTGATTTATTAATATGGTCTACTAAAGAGTTCGGATTTGTTGAATTAGATGATCAATATTGCTCAGTTTCCAGCGTAATGCCTCAAAAGAAAAATGCAGATACTCTTGAGTTAATTAGGAGTAAGTCTTCAAAGATTATAGGAAATATGTTTTCTTCTTCAATTATGATAAAAGGGATCCCTTCAGGTTATTTCAAAGATTTTCAAGAATTAAAAGGATTATTAATGAATTCTATCGATACCACATTTTTAATTATAGATATATTAACTGGAATCTTTAATACGATAAAAATAAACAAAGATGTATTGCTTAAAGTTATTAAAGAAAGCTATATTTTAGCTTTAGACATTGCCGAACGCTTAGTACAAGATTATAATATTCCATTTAGGATATCTCATAAAATTGTAGCAAGTATAGTTAGGGATTCTAAAAACCCAGATGATATCTTTAATAAAGAAAATCTTGAAAATTCCATTTTGAAGGAATATAAGAAAAAAATAAGCTTATCTAATAGTTTCATTGATTCATTAAGAGATTATCGATTATGTTTAGAAAAAAGAATAAGTGAAGGTTCTCCTTCAATACTTGAAGTTAAAAAAACGATTGAATCTTTACAAGCAGAATCTAAGGGATTAAAAAAGTTATTATCTCAAAGGACTACTAACATTAGTAATACTGAGCAATTACGAGAAAATTTAATCAAAAAATTAATCGAATAATTAATACCTCTTTTCATACTAATTAATTTTTATATTTTTACGAACTTCGAAGTTCTAAATTCTCTCACTTATTTTTCGTAAACTTTTTTAATTTTATGACTTAGAGATCTATATAAATAAAATATTTTATCTTAAAAATTGAAAAAGTGAAAATAAATGTCGCAGATGTCAGGAGTCCCAATAATCATTTTAAGAGAAGGGACTGAAAGAAAACAAGGAAAAGATGCTCAAAAAAATAATATAGCTGCAGCCAAAGCAGTAACTGAAGCCGTAAGAACTACTTTAGGACCAAAAGGAATGGATAAAATGCTGGTTGATTCGTTAGGAGATGTTACCATTACAAATGATGGTGCTACGATATTAGACACTATTGATGTTGAACATCCTGCCGCAAAAATGATAATTGAAATTGCTAAAACTCAGGATGATAAAGTTGGAGATGGTACCACAACAGCTGTCATAATTGCTGGAGAACTATTAAACCTTGCTCAAGAATTAATGGAGCAATCGGTCCATCCCACCATCATTTTTAAGGGATATAGAAAAGCTCTATTAAGAAGTAAGGAGATTTTACAAGACCTTGGAGTAAAAATTGATGTAGATGATAAAGCAACTTTAATCAAAATAGCGGAAACTGCTATGAATTCCAAACTAATTGCCGGCGCAAGAAATCACTTCGCTGAAATAGCTGTTAAAGCAGTTACTCAAATAAGGGAGGATCGAGGTGATCATAAGATGATCGATTTAGCTCAAATTCAGATAATCAAAAAAGAAGGAAAAAGTCTTTTAGATACTAGTATTATCGATGGAATTATTGTAGATAAAGAAATAGTTCATCCAATGATGCCAAAATCAATTAAGGATGCTAAAATTGCCCTCCTTAGTTGTTCTCTGGAAGTTGAAAAGACTGAATTCGATGCAGAAATAAGAATTCAAACACCTGATCAAATTAATAAGTTTCTCGAAGAAGAATCCAACATGATAAAAAATCGGGTTAAAAAATTGAAAGAAATTGGTGCTAATGTGGTGTTATGTCAAAAAGGCGTAGACGATAAGGCGCAAAACTTCCTTGCTAGAGAAGATATAATCACTATTCGTAGAGTTAAACGCTCTGATATGGAAAAATTAGCAAGAGCAACCAATGCAATTATTATAAATAATATTTTCGATATTACCGCGGATGATTTAGGAAGTGCTGGGAAAGTTGAAGAGAAAAAAATTGGAGACGATAACATGGTTTTCATCTCGGAATGTGCTCTTCCCAAAGCAGTTACAATACTAATTCGGGCAGGAATAGAACATGTAGTAGATGAAGCAGAGCGAATGATCAATGACGCTTTAAATGTTGTAAGAGCGGCTGTGGAATTACCTTATATCTTACCTGGTGGGGGTGCATCCGAAATAGAATTAGCTAAACGTTTACGCGCATATGCTCGCTCAATTGGTGGTAGACAGCAATTAGCGATAGAAATTTATGCGAATGCCTTAGAAATCATACCCAAAACATTAGTTGAAAATGCGGGATTTAATCCAGTAGATTTAGTTATCGAACTCAGAGCAAAACATGAAGCTGAAGATGGAACTTCATATGGGATAAATATTGATGAAGGAAAACCAGAGGATATGATAAAATTAGGCGTGCTGGAGCCATTATCTGTATTAACTCAAGCCATTCAATCCGCAACAGAAGTTGCTGCTATGATTCTAAAAATAGATGATGTAATTGCTGCATCAGGCCTTTCTAAAGGTATGGAGGACTAAATTCTTAAAACATTTTTCCGTATTCTTTTTTTTTATTTTCTATTTATTTCATAATTAATTTTAAAAAACTCTTGTCCCCAAGGGAATTTTGAAAGAAGTAGTTTGGCATAGTCCTCGTATTTTAATTGGAAAAGAGCAGCTGCGAGGGCTTCAACAGAACTTAGTTTTTCCCATTTTCCATAATTAACGGGATTTACTGCCAATAAGGGGGATAATTTACGAAAATTATCAGATTTAATATTTTTTATTTCCATGAACTTTTTCCAGGAACAATCAATAACAATAAGACCATACTTAGACACAACTTCTCTGTCTTTTAATACTAATTCTTTTTGAGAAAATGGATTTAAAATTATGGAATTATTCAAGGGACCTATGATTTTATGAATAATCTCTACTAAATGAAACTTTTTTAGTTTTAAGGCAGTACATTT
>CAZRKO010000193.1:0-4007 GCA_964600445.1 uncultured archaeon | reverse complement strand
AATTTCTAAAAATCCAAAATTTTTTATCTTTTTTAATATTTTTATCATTACTTAAGTGATATAAAAACTTTTTTTTATAGGTTTTCTCTCATGTCATCTACTAAATTAAAGGTCCTAGGAATGGAAGGAGTTATAGCAAATTATCGACGAGGTCGGCATACAGTTCATCCTAAACAATGTATTATTATTTTCCCGAATATAAAAACAAGAAAGGAAGCAAATAAAATGATCGGGAGAACTATTGCTTGGAAAAGTCCAACAGGCAAAGAATTGAAGGGTGTTATTAGCCGTGCCCATGGAAACAATGGTGCGGTAAGAGCTCTTTTTAATAAAGCGGGGTTGCCTGGACAAGCCCTCGGGCGTAAAGTAAAAATTATTAAATAACTATTCGATAAAATATCTATTTATAGTTTGTTTAATTTTTTACAGTAATTAGGCAATTTTAAGATAATCTCATTTTGTTTCTTAAAGATTAATTAATAGGTGAATTTATTTGTCAAATGACCAGAAAATTGTATTAATTGGGGCAGGTTCGCTCCAATTCGGCTTAGGTTCGGTTGGTAATATGTTAGAAAGTGAAGTTTTAGACGGTTCTACTATTTGTTTACATGATATTAATGCTGAGACTTTAGAATTAACATACAAAGCTTGTCAGGCGGCAATTGATAAAAGAAAACTAGACTTTACCTTAGAGTATACTATTAATAGACAAGATGCTTTAAAAAATGCAACCTTCATCATTAATGCTATAGAAATTCCACCAAGATTTAAACTATTAGATTTAGATTATAGAATACCTCTAGAATTTGGGTGTAAGCAAATTACAGGAGAAAACGGAGGTCCCGGGGGTTTATTCCATTCACTAAGAGTGATTCCTCCTATCTTAGATATTTGCGAAGATGTTAATAGTATCTGCCCTAACGCGTTCTTTATTAACTTTTCCAATCCTATGAGTAGAATTTGTCTTGCAATTAAAAGAAAATATCCCTCTCTTAAATTTGTGGGATTATGTCATGAATTTCAACACTTTGTTGTTTTAGTAAGTAAAATCTTAGGTACACCCTTATCAAACTTAGAAATCACTGGAGCGGGATTAAATCATTTTGGTAATATTTTAAGTATTAAATATAAGGATACGGGCAAAGATGCTTATCCAGAACTTCGAGAAAAAGGTCCTGAATTTTTACGTAATATAATCGCCTATGATGGTTTTAAACTTATTGCCTTTCTATTAGAAACATATGGATATTGTCCTTATACAACGGATAGTCATTATGGGGAATATTTGCAATGGGCTTGGGAGTATGCGGATATTCCTGCTGTGCGTCGTTTTTGGAGTCAATATGAAAAATATTTGGTAATTGGATTTGATAAAACTAAAAATTTAATAGAGAAAGGAAAAGGGGCAAGACTTGTAAAACCCGATGAGGAAAGCGCAATTCCAATTATAGAAGGGATCATAACAGATTCAAATCACGTAGAACCTTCCGTTAATATTCCTAATGATGATATTATTACAAATTTATCTAAAGACTCGGTTGTAGAATGCCCCGCTATAATCAATAAAGATGGTATAAAAGGTATTAAGATAGGAGAATACCCAAAAAGTATTGCCGCATTATTAAAGACACAAATCTCTATTCAAGACATTGTAGTGGAAACTATATTTAAAAAATCAAAAGAATTAGCTCTGCAAGCGCTCCTAGCTGACCCTGTAGTGGAAACGCATTGGCAAGCGAAAAAGATATTAGATGAATTATTGAAGCTACAAGCTGAATACATTCAAATTCAACTAGAATAGAGAATTTAATTACATTTTTTAAACGAATATTTTTGAAATAACTTATAATTTCATTTCTAAAAGCCTTTAAAAAATATCATAAAACGTCATTTTTAGCGTTTTAAAAGATAATATTCAAATAACATAGTCATTTTTTATCTCATCTCTTTAAATATTCTTGTTAAAATTAAATTTAATTCTTCTAATTATTATAAAATTAAGGTTGAAAATGTCAGAAAAAGACTTACAATTATGCCGTTTTTGTCAAAAACATGTTAAATTGGCTTACTATTGCGAAGAGTGTGGCGTTAGTTCCTGTTCTGATTGTTTACATGACGAAAGAGTCGATTATTTCATATGCCAAGAATGCAATTCCAAGAATATCGAAATCTTTGACTCAAATGGAAAGAAAGTTTGTAAAGATTGTGGAACTGAGAATATAAATAAAGTAACTCAACACTTAAAATCGTGTCCAAAATGTCATTCTCATAAAATTCTAAATATATATGAAAAAAAAGAGGAATTAGAGCAGAAATTCTTAGATATAATTAAAGATACACGTTCCTTTATTCAACCTCTCCGTGATATAATCAATGAACTATACATATTAAGACACAAAATTAAAGTCGCAAGAATTCCTCCGATAAAATGCTTTCATTATCCAAAAATGGAATCTGAATTATTAGTTCTTTTTAAACAAATTATCCACATAAAAGATACATTGTTAGAAAAAATAAATACTCACTTTCGCCATTTAGCACTAAATAAGGAATTCTTTTTTGAAATATATAATCAACCTAATTCAAATATAAGAATTATAGAAAACATACTAGATAATGTATGCAGGAGTCATGACACGATAAAAAAATTTGTAGAAGATAATAATAAGGAAGTCTATGAAAAACTGGATGGATTTCAAAAAAATCTCAAATTTATAGAAAAAATAAAAAAGTTATTTCTGCCCTATAAAAGATTTCTTAATTTAGCAGAAGATGAAAAACCTGTGTATGCTGTGAAGACTACTCTTATGAATGGAATGAATAAGCAAAATAAATTCATAAAAAAAAGTAAAGGACTTCTGTTTATTACGAACTTTGATTTATCTTTTGTCCATGAATATGGTATTATGAAAAAAAAGCAGGAATTAATTTTCAAAGCTCCTATAAATGATTTAATAAACATTAGTGATAAAGGTAAACTGTTCAAAAAATTATTCGTTCAATTCGATTATGGCAAATATGAATTTTCGCTTCCATCGAATATCATTACTAAGGTAATCGATTATATCATTTTAGCTAGATCATTTCAAGAAAATGAATTATATAGTTATGAAATAGCCAATAATCTTCACGAAATTGACATCGACTTAAACGATTTAATGAGATATATAGAAGAAGGGATAAATTCTTTCTTTAGTTTGAAGATTAAATATAATAAAAAATTAAACTTGAAACAAAAAAACGAGCTAGAACAAAACAATGATAATCAATTAAATTCACAATATTATAATGGGTTGCAAAATAAGTCCCAATATCCATTTGACCATAATCGTAATCTTCCACCTGTTTGGCCTCAAAAACCTATATATCCTTCTTCACAGTTTCAAAATCCAGAAAATTCTTACTATAGATCCTTGAGATCATCAGTACCATATGACTTTGAACGAAGTAGGTTTTATGCTCAAAATAATTCGCAACCCCATAGATACCAAAATTATCATCCTCATGATGAGTCCAATTTTAATCATCACCGACAGAATCAAAGAGCTTACTCTTATGATAATGGACTTGACTTTGATGAAAGAAATATTCTTATGAAAAGACTAGAGAAAATGCATAAATTTGACCAAGAAATACCACCTTATATGAGTCAAGCAAAAAATGATTCAATTAACCAGTTTGGTGGCCGAGCTAATTCAGATCAAACTTATAATAACGTAAATCGCAGTCCTTATGATAATTATTCCTTTCAAGACTTTCAAAAAAATCATCTATCTGAATTCTTTGATCCCAATGATCCTTCATTACAGAATCCAAACCAGATGAGAAAAGATTTCAATGAAGACATTAAAGAAGATCAGAAAGAAATGATTGAATTAAAACGAGAGCAATACAGTCTTAAGAAAACTTTAAAAGAACTCGAGACCAAATTTGAAAGTGGAGTTATATCTGAGGTCGACTATTTTAGGACCTTTAAAAAATTACAGAAAGATATTTACTCAATTGAC
>CAZRKO010000192.1:526-4017 GCA_964600445.1 uncultured archaeon | reverse complement strand
TCCCTGATTTCGAAATCGTTTTAAGATATTTTTCAGAATAATCCTTGATTTCCACGATTATAACACCATACTTAGGAGAAAGTAAAAGAAAATCTGGATGAATTCCTCCGATATCTGGCTCAAAATACCCTAATATGTGATCTTCTCCAATAAAAACAGATTTAATCCGATTATAAAATGCTCTCTCGCCATCCGTTGCCGTAAGAGGGGGTTGACTAAGGAAATTTGCCATGATTCAAAATAAACTTTTTTTTATTCGATTCGTATCCTTAACAAGGATAAAGGTTTTGAATTATAATTATATAGTCAATTATCTTCTTTATAAAATTTGAGAAGAATTGAAAATTGAATAAAAAAAAGAAATTTTAAACTAAATCTAGAATAAAAATCCTATTTAAATTAGTTACTGTAGAAAAGTCGTGAACTGTCATTCAATTTAAAAAAAAGAATTTTCACAACTTTTAATCATGGTTAATTGGTATTATTTATGCCAAAGGGTAAGATCCAACAAATACTTTAAGAGAAATTTGAGAAAATAGAAAAATTAAGAAAATTAATAAATAAAATGAAAAATGAATATTTATTGAATAAATAATCAGAAGATTAAATTAATCAAAAGACCAGAAAAATCATTTATATTTTAAGGTTAATTTTTATGGCTCAAAAAATAACTTGTCCTGTATGTAAAAGTAAGCTACAAAAAATGACTAAAGGTCATATTGACACAAATAAACATTCTAGTGCTTTACAAGATGCAGGAATCAATCCTTCTAAAGATCCTGCATTAGGCATGATACAAACAACTCAAAAGAAAAAATCTAAAGATCATATTACTAATCAAATTGAACATAGACTATCAAATTTAGAGAAAGTTGTATATCAATTGCAACTACAACAAGAAAAAATTCTAAATTACTCTAATTTGAAAAGTGATAAAATCAAGAAAAAGAAGATAAGAAGCCTAAAACCTGAAGAAGTTTTAGGTGCAATTAATAAATGCGTTCAAAATAATCAAAGGCAAAGCCGATGGGTTAAGATCGATGATGTAATTAGTTTATTAAAGATAAACCGTGAAGAAGACCTTAATAACCTTAATAAAATCCTAATTAATATGTTCAATAAAAACATGATTGATCTCGCAGAAGGGGGAGATCCTAAATATCCAATAAATTATCAAAATCGTATCTATGGAATGGTTGCTCACCAATAGATAATGAGTAAAAAAATAAGTGAAAATAAATGAATTTCATAGAAAAAGAAGTTTCCAAAAGTAAAATAAAAAAATATGATTCAAAAATCATTAACAGCATAACTCCTTTTTCTGCATTATCTTATGATAAGACAAAAGAAATAGAAGTTTTTGTAGGAAGGGAAGATTTTTTACGAATCCTTACAGAAACACTATATAAGTCTGTTTATAGTAATCGGAGTTATGGAATTACAATTTCAGGCCCAGGAGGTTGTGGTAAGTCAACTCTTTTTGGATATTTTACACAATTGATAGAGAATGAAGAAATATTTCAAAAAAATTTTTGTCGTCTTAAAAAAGATAAGAGTCAAATTATTACCTGTTTTATTGATGCACCTAAAGGAGAATTAACATCATTAAAGTATATATGGACATCTTTTATTGATGCTCTTGCAGAAGAAAATATTGAATTTCTAGAGAAATTTGCTATCCTCTTATTTTCAAAGTGTTTGGATGTTTTATGGAAAAATAATTTTAAAAAAGAGGAATTAAGTTCTATTTTATCGATTTTAATTCCAAATTTTGAAGCACATGTAAAACATCATAGAGTATTTGATTTAATAAAAATCAAAAAGTTTTTTGATGAGATTACTTCTGATGTGGAATTTGCAGAGAACATATATTCTATTATTAGTAATGGTTGGAGAATATTGCAGAGACATGAAATTTCTTTTGGAATTTATGGAAAATCCAGTGATTTTAATCAAAAAAGATTATTAAAATTTGAAAAGGTATATTTCGATCTTTTATTTGATAATCTCAGTTTTGATATTAATAAAAGTACAAGAGCTCAAAATGTTTTTAAAGGAATTAGTGGTAATTTAATAAAATCAGATAGTAATGTAGTTGATCTTTTTAATTGGTTAACTCAAACCTGGGAATGGATTATTGAAAAACCAATTATTTTTTTGATTGGAATTGATAATATTGGATATTTAACAGTTAATATTGATGAAAAAGAAAGTGCTTATATTCCATTTGTTCAAACAATCCTACAAATGAGAGAGTCTTTAAAAAAATTCTTGTTTATTATAATTGGAACTAATGAGGATTGGAGATTATTCAATGATTACATTAGGTTACACCACGATTACAGAACGCAACTTCAGGGTTTTATCATCAACAGATTAGATTTAACTCGTCTTACTTTAAATGAAGTTATTGAAGCATTAACAATAATTATGACCAAATTTTGGTCAAGAGCAGGTATCGTAAATCCCTCAAATCCACTTTACCCATTCAGCAATAACATTTTCGCATATTTATACGAATTTTATGCCCATGAATATCGAGAAATATTAAAGTTTCTAGATATGGTTTGGTCATATTATAAGAGCAATATTAAAGTATTTCCGTTGGTTTCCTCTTTTACAATTATTAAATTTGTTAGGGTTGAAATGAATAAAGTCTCTACATATCAAAAAGCCTTAAGTAGTGATTATTTAGGGGAAATCTATTTCAGTAACTTGATAAATTGGGAAAAAACCCATATAAAAATGTGGTTTGAAAATATAAAGGTGCGTCATGTAGGTAAAAAACAATCAGAGCTAGTAGAGGAAAAAGTAGCTGAGGCTTTAAGAATTCTTCAAGAAAAGGAAGTCCCCAAACAAATTAGTTGGGCACAAAAAACATTTCCAATAACTATTGCTTTAGAGAGTGGTTCCAAAACAAGATATCCAGATGTTTATGTTAAATTATCAACACATTCTATTTCAGATAAAAAAAAAGCTTTTGAGATACAAGTCAAAATGTATGATCAAAATCAATTTGTAAAATTAAAAGAAATTAAATCAAGTCTAGAATTACTTGAACACGCTTATACTGATGCTTTGCTTTTCTTAATGACTGGAGCGGGATTGAATGATAAAGCGATTGAAAAGATAAAAGAATTAAATTTGGAAGATCGAATATTATATTATCGCCCTTTAGATGATGAACAATTTAAAGCTTTAGCCTTTTTAGTAGCATATAAAGAAATAACTGGAAAAAAACCTACAATAAAAGTAATTAAAGATATTTTTGAAATATTATTCAGTCAATCTTGGGACTCAGTAATAGACAAAATAAGAGGTATTGGATCATATAGAGAAATAAGAATAGCAGAAGAATTAAAAGAAAAGGCTACACTACTCAGATCTGTTGAACCTACCAAGCCAATTGATACTTTTAAAACTCAAAAAGAAGAAATTATAGAGCAAACTCATTCAAAGACAACTAAAACTATTTATACGCAACGAGATTT
>CAZRKO010000192.1:0-516 GCA_964600445.1 uncultured archaeon | reverse complement strand
TAGAAATAGAGCGCGTAACATCAGATATGAAAGCCCAAGAGGAAACTCTTCCAGATAAAATTGATGAATTACTTGATGATTTAAGTTTGAGTGATAAAAAAGCAATATTGAAAAAAATTTATAACCGTTATAAGGATTTCGAAAAGAATTTGAAGTTTATAATCGATACTGCTACTAAGAGAATTGATCGACATAAAGGAAAAACTACCAAAGACTATTTGAAAAAAAGAGTTCCTCCACATCTCTCTGATGAGGAAATAAATGAATTATTTTTACGACTTAAAAATGAATTTATTAAAAAGCAATTACCTGAAAATGAACTTCTTTTTACATATCAAGGCACTTCGATTATTATTACTGAGTTAGGAAATGATTTTTTGAAATTACTAAACAGAATAATTTAACTCTCCTTGATCAATACCTTCAGCTTTATTTAGATATTATTTTTCTTCGCGAAATGGTTAGAATTTTAACAATAAGACCTACTCCAAAAACTATATATTTCAGCACTTAATT
>CAZRKO010000191.1:0-4021 GCA_964600445.1 uncultured archaeon | reverse complement strand
AATGGTATTAATAGAACCCGAATTTGAAATTGATGAAAAAAGTAGAGTTATCTGCAAATTTCATAGTGATTATCTTCAATTTATTGATCCTAATAAGGACTATTTCGAAGATATTTATTTAGATAAAGTATTAACATGTTTAACCTGTTATCATTATATTTATAATGAGTGTTATTTTACTAAATCAAGAATAGATGAGATTGAATTTAAAAGAAATAAAAAAAAAGCTTTTAAATGTAAATTTTGTGAGCAGAAAATTGAAAGAATGTTCACAATTATATATAAACTATATAATAAAGAAGTATACGGTATTGAAATTCCTTTAATATGCTGTAATTGTTATGATAAGGTAATTACTAATCAATTCCTCTCAGAATCTAAAAAATTAAGGTATCTTTACTTACTCGTCATACTAACGTCAGTTTTTACTCTTTTTTACTTTAATTTTTTATTATTTCTTTTAAAAGTAGACCTATTTGTTAGATATTTATTATTCATCCCCTTTAGTATTTTAATCATTTCTATTATATTTAAATCATTAATTAGATTAAAAAGAAACATTTGTGGGGTTAAATATTATAAAAAATCTTTTTTTAAAAAGGATAACAATAGATAAAAGAAATTTTAACCCAGCTTTCCGGCCCAACCCCTAACCACTTTTCTCATCTTCTCTTGCCGTGATATGATTTCCTCTACTTCCTTATTAGTTTTATTCTTTAAATTGACAATCTCAGGTACAAAGTTATAATTAATGAAATGTTCTTTACACTGCTTCGAAATAAGTCCATTCTTAATATTTTTTGGATTATTTTGAAAGTTAGGATATTCTGCCTCCCAGGTTTTTAAAAATTCTTCAACATTATTTTTTGACTCAAATACCGGCAACACTCCTAAATTATTTGGAGTGGTAACAGCAATATTTGCTCGCTCAGCTGTGAATCTATTTCCATTAAAAGAAATCGATATGCCATCTTCATCTTTTAATCGCTGAAGCATATTAATATCAGTTATAGAGTCTCCTAAAGCAATCATGTTAGATATATCGACTCCTGTTCTTTTTGAGATATCTTCTACTGCGAGTTCTTTTCTTTTCCCTCCTCTAACTTGAACATGATTCATAATTTTAACATATTCAGATTCCTCTCCTTCCCAAAAAAAAGTATTTAAATCTTCAATAACAGAATCAAGCTGTTTGTTATTATCAAGGTATTTTTGAAAGATTTTTCTTACTAATATATCTACTGTAGCATCTATATCAGTTAATCCTTTTTTTAATTTTTCTATGTGTAAATCTGTACAATACACATGATCTTTTGGGATGTTTAAAGCGCCAGTTATTGTATGTGCAAATTGAGTATAACTGGTAGAGATAACGTATACATCCCACTCTTTATGAAGAATTTTCATTAATTCTTTACATCCTGGTAATAAACCTAAATTTTGGTTTGCCAAACTCAATAATTCTTTATCCGAAAAACAAGCAACATATAAAGGTGCCATTATTCTTAGTGTATCTCCTGGCTGATATTCAGGGATATTTAATTTTTCCTTAACTCCAGGAATATCAATAATATAATCATCATAATTAGAAATCATAAAGAAAAATTCGCCCATATCATAATCTTGGAGTTTTAATTCGGGCTTTTTACTTAATAATCTACCAATTTCGGCAGCAAAATCAATGACGCTAATTGGACCCTCTAAATCAAATATTCCTATATTTTTCATTTTCATGTAATTATAAGATTGTCATATAATTATAATTACTAATTGTTAATATGAAAATATTAACCTAATTTATTACTATAAATAAGCTGCTTTCATTTCTGAGTACGTAAGAGCTCTAATAATGATAAAAATTTTGTACGATCGAAATAGACTTCATTTCTAGTTATTTTTCCATTTTCAATTTCTAAAATATCCATCCCCAATTCTATAATTTCCTCTTTACCAATAGGTATTGTTGCTTTCCATTTCAAAACAAAACCTTTATTGGTCGGAAAAACCTCCTCTACTTCCCATTTCCAATTAGGATTAGCGTCCAATAATTTTTTAAAATAAGGGAGAATTTGCTTATGACTATTTAATCCATTAGGATTAGCAGGATCTTGGTAATATGAATTGTCTGAATAAAAAGTAATTAACTTTTCTGGATTGTTACCCGTCCAACTTTCTAACCATTTTTTACTAAATTCAATAATCTCTTTTTCTTTCACTATCATGCTTATTTTTTTAATTTTTTTAATTTAAAAAGTAATTATTTTAATTAGAATATTTCGCATTACTTCTTATTTTATGTGAAAGAATTTCAATAGGAGTAAATTTCACTAATAAAGTTAGTAAAATATTTTTCTAAGAATACAGAAAGAGCAAAACATTGAGTCCTAAAATTTAATTTTAAAGATTTCTTTTATAGATTTTTTTTTCATTTCCCTTTCTATAATAAGACGCCAGTCTGGTTCTATTTGATCAAATGCTTTCTCAGCTAGTATTTTTAATTCCTCGTCTGGTGAGTTCAAAAAAGGGGCGATATATACTAAAGCTCTTTTATCATTTAAATTTGATAAGGCTTCAATGATGAAGATTATGCGAAATTTATCGCTCAAATATTTATCAGTTTCTGCTTCTAATACTTCAATTATCCTCATCGTAGCTCTGGAATCTCCTATTCTTCCCAGAGCTTCAATTATTCGATTTTGGACCATGAATTCTTCTTCATTTCTAAGTGCTCTGCATAGTAGATTAACGCATCTTCCTTCTTTTATATATCCCAATTGTCGGGCTGCGTCTGCCCTCTTATGCCAATCGGTATCATGAAATAATTGTTTTATTAGTTTGTTATACTTTTCATTTACTTTTTGCCACGCCATAATTCAAGTTAGAAATGGAGGTAAAGGTATTATAATTTGATTATTATAAAATATAAAATTAAAAAAAGTAAATTATTAAAAAGATTCTACTTATTGAAAATGAAATTCATATGATCAATGCGTTTTTGTAATAATTTCGAGGTGCCAACATCTTTTCTATGAAATAATTTACCCTCAACACATCCTACTCCCTTTTCTGCGATTTTCTCAGCTTCCTCAAGATTATTTGCAATTCCAAGTATACCAATTGCCCGCGATGTTGTCGTATATATCTTCTCACCTTCTCGATATACTGATGCGTAATAATATTTTGCACCTATACTTTCCAATTTTTTCTTATTAATTATCACGAGTTCATCTTTTTTAGGAGAGACAGGATATCCTTCAGGTGCTAAGTATTTACATACTGTTGCTTTTTTTTCATATTCAATGTTTAATGTATTTAAATTACCATTAATCATCGCCCAACATACATCAACAAAATTAGTCTTTAGAAGAGGCAGGATGTTCATTGCCTCAGGATCACCCCCACGTGCATTATACTCGATGATCTTTAACCCTTTTGCAGTTTTCATGAATTGACCATACAAAAGTCCCTTATACTCCACTCCTGTTTCTACTTTCAGTACTTTTACTGTTTTTCTCATATCTTCTAATGCAATATCAACATCTTCTTGGGTTATAAAGGGCATAAGATGATCTTCCATGGAATACGATCCCATCCCTCCTGTATTTGGTCCTTCGTCATTTTCATAAGCTCTTTTATGATCTTGAACTAATGGAGAAGGGATCACATTTTTACCATCTACAAAGGTTTGGAGTGTAAATTCTTCTCCATCTAATTTTTCTTCTAATAAAAAAGGACTTCTCTTCTCTACTAATTCTTGACAATAATCTATTATATCTTTCTTAGAAAATAAATGATCTCCAAAGACCATAACTCCTTTACCGCCTGTTAGACCATCTGGTTTTACTACAATATTTTCCTCTCCTACTTCATCAATATAATTTTTCACGCCTTCCATAGAGGAAAATCTTTTACTCATTACATTTGATTGAATATTAAATTTTGTAAGCAATTGCCTCATGAATATTTTTGAACCTTCTAATTGGGCTGCTTCTATCTTAGGGCTGGCACAATGAATTCCCCC
>CAZRKO010000190.1:0-4040 GCA_964600445.1 uncultured archaeon | reverse complement strand
TCATATTTTGACAACGGAAAAACTTTGATGATATATGGGTGTTAAAATAAATGAGTTAGTTCAGAATGTAAAAAGAACGATTACCTTTGAAAATCTTTTTAACAAGAGGATTGCAATTGATGCGTTTAATACGATTTATCAATTTCTAGCAATTATTCGTCAAAGAGATGGCACTCCTTTAAAGGATTATGAGGGTAACGTTACTTCTCACCTTTCAGGATTATTTTATAGAAGTATAAACTTTATTGAACATAATATCAAACCTATTTATGTGTTTGATGGAGTAGCAACTGATCTTAAGCTTGAAACTATAAAGGAAAGAAAAAAGATTAAAGATGATGCGAAAAAAAAAATGGTTGAGGCCCAAGAAGCAGAAGATTTCAGGGAAGCAAAAAAATTCGCACAGCAAACATCGAAATTAACTACAGATATGATTGAAGAGAGTAAAAAATTATTAGAAAACATGGGTATTCCAGTATTTCAGGCTAGTTCCGAGGGTGAAGCTCAATCTGCTTATTTAGTAGAAAAGGGAGATGCATGGGCTTGTGCTTCACAAGATTATGATACTCTCTTATTTGGAGGAGAAAGATTAGTTCGGAATTTTGCCGTGAGTAGAAGTAAAAAAGTTAAAGATACAACAGTAACTTTGGATATTGAATATGTTTCATTGCCAAAATTATTAGAAAATCTAAAAATTACGCGTGAACAATTAGTTGAAATGGGAATACTTATAGGGACTGATTTTTTTCCAGGGATACACGGCATAGGTCAGCATAAAGCTTTAGACTTGATTAAAAAGTATAAATCAATAAAAAATATTGTGAGTGAAAAGGTAAAAGTAGGAAAAAAGGATATTCAATTAGACCTTGAGTTAGTCGAGCAAGTAAAAAATATTTTTTTGACGCCAGATATTAGAAATAATTATCCAAAAATAAAATTCAGTAAAATTAATTACGAAAAAATAAAGGAGTTATTAATTGAGATTCATAACTTTGATAATCAAAGGGTAGAAAATGCCCTTGATCGCCTAAGAAAATTGGATTCTTCAAAAACACAAATTTCTCTTGATAATTTTATTAAATAAAAAATAAGAATTCGTTTATATTTAAAAAAGCAAAAATTTTTACAAAATTATAAATATTTTAAATTAAAGTAAAAATAAATGATAATTGATCATCTATGAGTGAAGAAAATAGCAAAGAAAATACTGATAAAAAAATAGACGAACAAGCAAAAATATTTGTGTTGCGAGTCCAGAAGGCAAAAAAGAGGGATATAGGACGGAACATCATTAGAATTGATCCAAAGACTATGGAGAGTTTAAAGATTCAAACAGGGGATGTTATAGGAGTCATTGGTAAAAGAGAAAGTGCAGGTATTGCTTGGCCAAGCTATCCCCAAGATAATGGTTTAGGAATAGTTCGCATTGATTCGAGATTAAGAAAGAACACCGGCACTAGCATTGATGATACGGTTGAAATTAGAAAAGTTAATGCTAATATCGCTCAAAACATAGTATTAGCTCCTGCAACTGTAAAAATTCGTACAAATCCCAGATTCGAATCTTTTGTGAAAAGAAAATTAAATAATTACCCTGTCACTATTGATGATATTATACTAATCTCCATTGGGATAAGTAGAGAAATCACATTTAAAGTTATTAGTTTGAGACCTAAAGGTATTTGTATTATAAAGCAAGAAACTGCATTACACATCAGTGAACACGCTACAGAGGATGAGGAGGGAACCACCAATTATTTAACTTATGAAGACGTTGGTGGTTTAGATGACGAGATAACAAGAGTACGAGAAATGATTGAATTACCTTTGCGACATCCATCTTTATTTAAACGCTTGGGAATAGATCCCCCAAAAGGAGTGTTATTAAGAGGCCCCCCAGGTTGTGGAAAAACTTTATTGGCTAGAGCTGTTGCCAATGAAAGTGAGGCCCATTTTATTTCTATAAATGGACCAGAAGTTATGAGTAAGTTCTATGGAGAATCAGAGAAAAAATTGCGAAAATTATTTATAGAAGCAGAAGAAAAGAGTCCCTCAATTATATTTATTGATGAAATCGATGCTATTGCGCCAAAAAGAGAAACCGTTACTGGGGAAGTTGAACGTAGAGTTGTAGCGCAGTTATTAGCTTTGATGGATGGATTACATAGTAGAGGAAAAGTTATTGTAATAGGAGCTACAAATAGACCAAATAGTTTAGATCCAGCTTTACGCCGTCCAGGAAGATTTGATCGCGAAATCGAAATAAAAGTTCCTAATGAAAAGGGTCGTCGAGAAGTTTTTCATATCCATACAAGAAATATGCCACTAGATAAAAAAATTTCATTAAAAGAATACTCAAAAATTACTCATGGATTTGTAGGAGCTGACATTATGGCTGTATGTAGAGAAGCGGCCATGGCGGCTCTAAGAAGATATTTACCAAAAATTGATTTAGAATCTGAAATGGTTGATCCAGAATTATTAGAACAAATGGAAGTAACCGCAGAGGATTTTGATCAAGCTTTAAAAGAAGTATTACCATCTGGAATAAGAGAAGTGTTTGTAGAAATCCCAAATGTTAAATGGGAACAAGTTGGGGGATTGGAAGATTTAAAACAAAAATTAGTGGAGGCTGTAGATTGGCCTTTATCTCATCCGGCAATATTTACACGTATGGGTATTAAACCACCAAAAGGTCTTTTGCTTTATGGACCTCCTGGCTGCGGTAAAACTTTATTGGCAAGAGCTGTTGCTACAGAAAGTCAAGCGAATTTTATTTCAATTAAAGGTCCAGAGTTGTTATCAAAATGGGTTGGAGAAAGTGAAAAGGCGATTAGGGAAGTTTTTAGAAAAGCCAAAATGGCGTCTCCTTGTATAATATTTTTTGATGAATTCGATTCTATTGCTCCCAGTCGGGGAAGACATACTTCAGACTCCGGAGTTTCAGAAAAAGTCTTATCGCAATTTTTAACTGAGGTAGATGGGTTAGAAAGTATGAAGGATATTGTCGTAATAGCAGCTACTAATCGTCCAGATATTTTAGATCCTGCTTTAATAAGACCCGGTAGGATTGATCGCATATTGTTAGTTCCTACTCCAGATGAGAAAGGGCGACTTGAAATTATTAAAATATTTACTGAAAAAATGCCATTGTCAAGTAATTTAAAACCTAATGATATAAATAAGATTATTGATGATGGTTTTTCTGGAGCTGACATAGAAACTTTGTGTCGAGAAGCAGCTATGATTGCTCTAAGAGAAAACATGAGAGCGAGGAAAGTATCTATTGAACATTTCAAGGAGGCTCGGAAGGATGTACATCCAACCATTACTCCTGAAATAGTACAATGGTATGAAGAATTTGGACAAAAGCTCAAAAGAAGAAGAATTGAAAAAACAAAAGAAGACCGTTTGTTTGTATAAATTTCAATAAATTAATTAATAATTAAAAATTATATATGATACTAATTAACCTTCTTTTTCTGAATTGTTAATTCTTATTAAAATAAAAAATGGTGAAGTATGATTATCGATTCATACCGATGGAATGAAAAACCAGTAATAAACTCAATTATTGATATACTTATAAAAAATAGGGGAGAAATACTTGATAAAAGGATAGAAGAATTGGTAAAAAAAGAATTTCCATTTATTAATACTCTACTATTAGAAGAGATCTTCATGAAATTAGAATCATCGAATATTATCAATGTATTTAGAGTATCTAAAACCAAAAAAATGATTGTTTTAAATAAAGATACTAAGATAATAAGCGCTACTTTAATGGATGAGTTATTATAAATTATTCATTTTATTTGTGTGCTTTGCCAATTTAAGCAGACTTCTTCCAGTGAAACTGCTTCCGTTTGAGACTTATATTTTCTTTCTCTAATATCAAGAAAAACGGGATAATTAATCGCATTTCCAATTAAAAGCATCTCGCCTACTCCCAAGCTGGAAATCATATCAGCATATTCTTTTGATATTGCCTCTGAACTATCCATTAGATGTTTTAAATCATAAGGATTTTTTATGTTTAA
>CAZRKO010000189.1:0-4053 GCA_964600445.1 uncultured archaeon | reverse complement strand
AACAATAATTACAATTGTAAGGACAACCTCTTGAAGTAATAATTGCTGATAATGGTTTTCCCCTTTTAAAGATATAATGATATTTTCTTAAATCTACTTGAGTTAAGTCGGGAAATGGTAAATCATCTAAATTTTCAATTTTTGGTGCAGGTTCTGTTAGAAAAAAGCGACTATTTCTTCTAACCATTAAACCATCTGCTTTATCTCCCTCAGTAAGATATTTATAAAAAGTATATTCACCTTCTCCTATGCATACCGCATCAATGGCTTTATTAGTTAGATATTTTACGGGGACGCAGGTCGGATATGGCCCCCCTACTATAATTTTAATATCTCTATTAAAAGATTTAATATATCTAGCGAGGTTGTTAGTATTAGAAAAATTTGACACAGTACTACTTAAACCTATTACTTCTGGATTAGAGTCAATAATTTCGTGAATTTTTTTTTTCCAATTGTTAATGATAGTAAAATCATAATAATGAGCATCTATTCCTTTTTGTTTTAAGAATGAAGTAATGTATAACCCTCCCAAAGGAGGGAAATCTGAAACGGTTTGAAAATGGTTATCAGCATAAATTAAAGAAACTTTGGCTTTCATATTTTATTCCTCCTACTATGTTTGAATAAATTGAATAATCCCCCTATGTTGCTTTGAAAACATGTCTCTAAAACATTATGCCAGCCATACTCATCTGATAACCTTTTTAATTCACTTCGTAAAAATCTTGAAAAACGAATCAAAATTAAATAAAGAGGGATGAAAAAGAATGCAAATAAGACCGTAAATATTGTTGGCATTATGTATTTTCTCCATTCTGAACTCATTTTAAATCACTTAAATTGCTACTTTGATGTTTTTTTAATCATTTTAAAAATGATTTGAAGACGACCTGGATTTGATATGGTTCGAAAAACCTCTTTTAATAGATATTTTGGACGGGAAAGAAACTCTATAAAACCATTGGTGATTAATTTTTCTAAGATGTCGTGTTTAACAGCAGTTGGGAAGATATCTGCTGCGAAAATTTTACTTTTATTCCAGGTTCTTTCTTCATCTATTAATCCATGACTTAGGGCTTCATTCCAAATTTCCGAGCCCAAATAAACATATAGTGGTTGATATACTGCAAAGTCCAAGTCGAGTTTCATTCCGAATTTTAAAGTATTAATTATTTCCTGAATTGTTTCATCAGGCGCACCTACAATAAATAAACCTGTAATATTATTTATTTTTGCCTTTCTAGCTTTTTTAACAACTTTTTTAGACATTTCAGGAGTAATTTGCTTATTATAATAGTTGAGAATCCTTTGATTAGCACTTTCTAATCCTAATATCAAACTATAACAATTAGCTGATTGCATCGTTTGCAAAACTTCACTTGATCCTTTGTCTACTCTGCCTTCGCAACTCCAAATCATATCAATTTTTTCGTACTTCATTTGTTGGCAAAGATTTATAGTTCTTTTTTGATCTACGATGAAGTTATCATCCACAAAACTGAATTCTTCATAACCCCTGCTTTGTAGATAATGTAATTCATTTAAGATGTTTTCAATTGAGCGTGATCGCCAAATTCCCCTTGAATTAGGGACACAGTGCACTGTACAGAACTTGCATTGAAAAGGACATCCTCTGGAGCTGGCTAACACAGTGAATTTGTTAGAACCCATCCGATAATCAAAATCAATTAGTTCCTCGCGATCTGGAATGGGGATTGTATCTAAATTACGGTTGAGGGGTGGTGGAGGATTTGATTTTATGATCCCGTTTTCGCGATAACAAAGCCCCTCAACAGCCCTCATACCACCTCCTCGTTCAACGGTTTGAACAAATTTAGATATTGTGTTCTCAGCTTCACCTTGAAAACAATAATCGATATAATCATAATTTTTTAGTAAATTTCTACAGACGAGTGTAGCTAGAATATTTCCAAATATGGTTACTAAGTTTTCATTCCAATTCTTAGCCAATTTTGCAATTTGAAGAGCAGGCTCCAACGCTACAGCAAGCGGGGATAATCCAAGAATCTCAGGATCTTTTCTCTTTATCCAATTTAGTGTTTCACTAGGAGAATACCCTAATACATCTTGATCAAAAATTTTTACTTCATGGCCCTCTCGCCTTAAGATTTCTCCAAGATATAATAATCCTAAAGGTGGCCAAGATTTTTGTCTTACATCAATGCCTCTACCACTTTCAACTACTTGGGCGGGATTTACTAAAACGATTCGACTCAAATCGATCTAACCGATCTCAATCTAATTTGACTAGGAGTCATATTGTAATATTAATTTATCGGATATTATTATGTAAATTTATAGTAAGAATAGATTGATTTTTACCATTTAAAAGATTTACTTATTTGTCAATGAACAGAGTTTTGAAGAGCCTCAGAACTTATCTTGTACCATTTTTTTGTTAACGAACAGAGTTCTGAAGAGCTTCAGAACTTATCTTGTACCATTTTGTTGCTCACTTAAAAGTTTAAATTTATTAGATTAGATATATATTTCTAACTATATGATAAAAAATTCATATTTCCCACAGGGCTTTATTCAAGAAACTATGTTTGTTCCTTTTTATGCCCGCGCAACATTTAGTAAGTTGTATCCAGAATTATTAGAAGACTCAATGTCCTTTAAAATACTTAAGAAATTGGATGATGTTGACTTTTCTCGTGTAAAAAAATACTTAACTCAATATAATGGATTAATTTACATTGAGAGAGCTCGGAATTTTGATAACGCACTAAAAAAATATATGGAAAAATACCCAAGTACAACAGTGGTCAATCTCGGTGCTGGTTTAGATACAACCTTTAATCGAATAGATAATGGAAATATCAAGTTCTATGATTTAGATCTCCCTGATGCTATTGAATACCGCAAGAAGTTCATTCCAGAGACACCCCGAAATAGATCCATTGCAAAATCTATATTCGACCAAAGCTGGTTTGATGATGTCGAATTCCAGCCAGAAAGAGGTATTTTCCTTATTGCGGGTGGATTGTTTGGTTATTTTAAGGAAGATAAAATTGCTGGCTTGGTTCAGGCAATGGCCCGACGATTTCCTGGGGGTGAACTTATTTTTGATGGTGTGTCGCAATTACTACTTTTACTCGATAATAAGAAAAAAAAAAGATTGGGTTATACAGGATATCTCTGGAAATTTCCCATTAAAAATCCTGAAAAACAATTCCCTAATTGGTCTAAAAAAATTAAAGTGGTTGAGCATTTCTTATACTGGGAAAAAATCCCTCGCAACCAAAAGTGGAGTCTAAAAACGCACCTCTATATGCGGTTCTCGAACCTTCTTAAATTACAAAGAATTGTCCATTTACGATTCTTAAAGTGATTTTAATTTAATGTTGAGTATAAAAAAATAGACCTATTTTCATAATTCATATCCGCTTTTCTAAAGAATAATATGCTCTGTCAATATTCTCAAAAATCTGAACTTCTAGATTTTTTTCAAAATAAATGACAGATTTATCATGCTTATCATTAATTCTATTATAGTTATGTCTTAATTTTTCATTAGGAGCAACTTTTATCTTTTCTATAAAAGGACCATCCTTATAATTATCATCTTTGAAAGAATTATATATTATCAATGTTTGTATTTCATTTGTATTATTAATAACTTGGATATGAATGGACCATATATCTTCTTTCCAAACATATTTAATATTATATTCATGCTCTTTTTCTCTTTTTAAAAACTTAATTTGATGAGGAGTTTTACATTTATCACACAATTTTAAATCCTTATTCTTGATACTCGTCCTTCCCCCCGTCCTACTCAATAAAAGCTTAGAACATTTAACACAATAACTATTTAATCCATCATCCATAAACACATTCCCAATATATACATACTTAAATCCTTTATCTTTGGCAATTTTTCTTGCTATGTTTACATCTGATAATGAAGTTCTGGGTACGTTAGTTAATTTATAACTTGGGTGAAATCTCGCAAAATGTAAGGGAACTCTTGTGCCAAGGTGTTCTTTTACCCAATTTACTAATTTAGAAATTTGTTCTTTGCTA
>CAZRKO010000188.1:0-4053 GCA_964600445.1 uncultured archaeon | reverse complement strand
GAGCGATTTGTGAAAAGCCAACACAATGTCGATATTGAATATGACGTGGAGGCAACCATCCAACCAGTGGCCAGTTTGACTAAGCATGAAGTCCGAAAAGTGCTTGAATACCTTGGGCAGCCTCAGGAGTTGATTTATAGGAAAGCTTTTCCGGGCCCTGCACTTTCTGCAAGAATAGTGGGACCTGTTACACAGGAAAACCTTAAATTTGAGAAAAATGTGCATGATCTCGTTGAATCGACGGTGGAGGATTACTATAAAGAAAAATTTGGTAAGACAATGATTATTAATGATGACGGAGAACAAGAACCTTTTCAAGTTTTTGCCGCAATAAGTAAAGATATCCTAAATACAAAAGTCACTGGTTTATTAGATGGAAAGAGAACCTATGAACTACCGCTATGTAAAAAAGGAGATTGGAATTACGATGAATTAGTTAATAACGCAACACAAATTACAGGATATGCAAGAGTTTTCTATGAATTAGGAAGTAGTTTAGAGGGTAAATACGATGTTGTAATACGATCTATCAATAGTAAAGATGCCAGAACGGCAACTGTAACAGACTTACCAATAGAAGTATTAAATGATCTAAAACAAAAATTACTTGGAATTACTGAAACAAAAACAGTGTATTTTGATGTAACTCCAAAACCACCTGCTACTATAGAGTATGTATAGAGCTTTCATTAAAGCAATGCATATAATTTGATTACTCTTGAAAGTTTATCGTCAACATCATGTTTTAATTCAAGAATAGCATTGTCAAGTTCTTCATAATAGTAAAGCAATTTATCATAATCTTCCTTTTGCTTAGAGAGCGATACTATCTGGTAATCAAGATCATTTTTATCCATTCTTATTGCTATATTCAAATTAATAATCCCACCATGAATATATTTAAAAATTTTTCATCTTCCATTTTTTTATAAATTCTTTAAAATCTTTATCAATGATTCCTAGAGAATTGACTTTCATCTTTGCTTGATCTATGTCTCTATTCAACCTTGACTTATTATTTTGATTCTCTATTTCAATTACAGAAGGCATGGTTTTTTTCCGAAATTGTAGCTCCCAGTCGTAATAAGAATCTAGTTTTGACATTGACTTAATCTCTATTAAATGACAAAATTGACAAAATTTGATAAATTAGTAAATTTCATATATAAACGATTTTGCTTTCATCTTCATTGTACGTATCAAAAGAACGAAACTTGTAATTAAAATTGAAGATTTTAAAAATTAAACGTTAAATTTTTTGTCGATAAGCTTAGCATTTAATATAGAATGATAAAAATTAAAATAAGAAAAATTCACGAATACAAAATTTATTTTTTAAAGATTTTTTTGCTTCCAATTTCTCATGAATTCCTCGTATTTATTATCGGAAATTCCAAGAGAATTAAAGCTTTCCTTATTTTTAGCTCTCTTTGTTAGATTTTCAGAACTACGATTTGATAGAGATTTTTTCCGAAATTGTAATTCCCAGTCGTAATAAGAAACTGCTTTTGACATGATCTTAAATTTGTTTTATTGAAAAATAAATCAGAACAGAGTGGAAGTTTTCTAAAACACGTATTAAGATAATACCCCCATATTCTGAATTTTCAAAAAAAAAACAATACTAAAGATAAGAGAAAACTTAGAAAGCATCCTTAACAAAACCTAACAAACTTTTTTGAGTGGATTTTCTGTGGAAATATGTCTTCAAGAAGTCCTTAAGGTCAGGAAACTCGAACGGAAATATATTTTCAAAAGCCCTTTTTAATAACTCGATGTATTTTTTTTTGTCGTACTGATGTTTTTTTTTGTCGTATAGATCAGAAAGGACTATTTTCTTCTCGGGAAAATCAGGATCTGCTTCTGCGTTAAGAATGATGTAATTGACATTTTTTCCAGGAGTAGCTATGACACCAGATCTTTCTAATTGCTTTGCGGCAACTGCTTGATAGGAATTTACCTTATATTGCGAAGGCCTTCTAGAAATTCTTTGTCGAATGGAAAGTTCCTCCCTTGAAACAGAGCCGCTTTCAATTCTATCAGCATATTCATAAAGTAACCCCACTGCTTTGGGTACTTTTTCCATGAATTCCTTTACAGAGGTTGCACCTTTAAAAACATCTATAAAAGCATATTGAGCTTCTTTGATTATCTTAGGTATATCTCTTCGTCGCACCTCAATTCCTCTTACCTTCGTTTCACCATCAGTTTTAATGCCCCAGTAATGGCTGAGCGCGGGAATATCAGGCTCCGCTTGAGAAGGAAGAAAGACAATGATATTAAATTTTCCATCCCAGCTCATAGGAATGTTTGTTTCCTCTGTAATTTTCTTGGCAATTTCTTTTGTGATCTTTTCGAATTCTTCGGAAGACCTACCCAAAGTATCCTGAAGCCACATAGAATCTACAATTCCATGCACTACTCGACAACCATATGTTTGAGCAATTTCAAAAGACCGCATAAGAAATTCGCGAGCGAACGCGCAAACAGTTTGATGAGCCTCGATTTTACCGAATCGAGCATTTTTAAAACCTAAATAGCCAAAACTTACCACAAGCACCCATTTTAGCGCTATGTCAGTAAATTTATATCTAAGATCCCCTGTTTTTCTCACATATTTCTTGCATTGCAATCTCTTTGTTAATGGCAAGCTAATCGACTTTGAAATTATGCCTTCTCTTTTTGAGCATATGTGAAAATTTAATCCGGGCACTTTTATACCCGTGCCATCATCCTTACAACATTTACAGTTAATAGTTTCGGAAGAAATATTATAATTAGCCATTAAAGAGGGATACATTGAAGAGAAATCTAATTCGACTACTTGATCGAAAACTCCGATTAATGGTTCGAATATATGTCCACCTCGATCACCTCTGATTAAATCCATGCCATTTCGGAACCCTTCAGGGTTTTTCTTAAAAGGCGGAATGAGATGGTCAAGTTTATATGCATTATAGAACTGTATTGATTGAAGTGCACCGCCAATGGTAACTCGACATAACCTTTGTAACGGCACTCGAGAGATACGAGCAACTTCAATTACTCCGGGAATGTTTCCCTCGCTAAAGTGCAAACTTCCGTAAGTAGTGGTATCCAAATGGAATCGTCCAGTAAAATATACCTGTGTTTTTGACCGGCGCCTAATTATCCCGTATGACATATAATGATCTGATCCTCCCGAAAGGTCAAAAATGCAGTTTTTAAGCGGTGTTTTAGTCCGAGAGAAATATAACTCCTTCGATATATGATTTACTGACGCTCGAGCTGCCAAATATGGGAAAACGAATTCATCACCGCCTTGTGTAAGAATAATGTCAGGATTGAGTTTTTCAATTAATCTACTGATTGCCTTCAAAGTCTCTGCTTCGTCAGCTTCGTCGACGAGAATTTTCCTCCTTCTCAAACCATCAGCTCGAGGGATATTGTTTCGCTTGTCTTTCTCAACAATACTGATTTCAGCATAAGCTAGTGGCTCATTGTAATAAGATCTTAGCCCTTGTTGCTGAACCTTAATATCGAGCCACACGGCCTTGAGGGGAGGTAAATCATAAAACAGTTCCTCGTTGTCGTCTTTGAGTTCAAAAGAGACCAAACGCAATTTACTACTTCTACGCTTTTTGTTTTTTTCGATTTTGACTTTAAAACCGCAAAACGACATGGGAAATAAATCCTTTACATAAAAATACATCTGTGAGATGGGTAGATCAGTATTATACAAAGTAAAATGACCAATTTCGTCAATCTCTTTGATTGTCTTTTTGAATTCCGAAGGTTTTGACACAGACACGCCAAAGATTTTTGTTTTTTTATGATCCTCCAGTTTTACATATTTCTTGCAAACCCTTACGTTTTTTACGTTAGGATGCGCCTCGATAATATTCTTTAATCTCTTAAAATCACTACCAATATTCTTCTTTGGAACAGCAAAAAATTCGGGGTAGAATTCTTGAAATATCTCCAAGATCTTTTTCCCCTTTTTTACCCAAAGGATTACTCCATCGCTACACGTTGAGACATCTAAAAGCCAGCCATTAAATTGCTCGAAACGAT
>CAZRKO010000187.1:0-4101 GCA_964600445.1 uncultured archaeon | reverse complement strand
GCGTTTTTCCATTAAAATAATATCCAAAAAAGAAAGAAAAAATTTAATTTAATAAATAAATGACAGAATTAGAAAGCAACGAAAAATTTTCAAGATATTTTCGAAGGTATTTACCTTCAGAGATTCATATTGATAAGAATAATATCTTTTATCGGGATAAGTATAATGAAATAATAAATTATATAAAACTTGTAATTTCCAATTCCCAGGATTTAGAATTATTTAATTATTTAGAACCAAAAGGAACGCTTCTAGTAAATTTAAATCCCGGAACAGATATTATTGACTTTTTTAAATTAATTTCGAGTAATTATTATTTAGAGTATTTTGAATTAGATTATTCTGAGGTATTAAAAACACCCGAGGAATTTTTTAATACTTTTGATGATTTTGTGGATTATTTTAATTCAGCAAGAAATGAAAAATCAGCACATCAATTTAAAAAAAATCAAGACAACGAATCTAAGAAAAACGAGACTATCAATAAGAAATTAATTTTAATTAATCAAAAACCCAAATTGAAAGAAATACTTCAGAATAAAAGCCTTATGTATAATTTTATAAGTTTATTCAATAACAAAGGTAGAAAAATTGATTTTATCAATAATAATACTATTCTTGTCTGGTTAAATTACGATTACGAGGAATTAGTAGAAAATTCAGAGAATTTATTTAATGTATTTGATCTTTTTATTAAAATTCCATTTTTGAATAATGTGGAACGTGAAACATTTCTAAAGGATTTTGCAGAAAAGAATTCCAAGATTGTTTTTGACATTAATGCGCTTGTAAATTACACTGAATACTGGGAAGTAAATGATATAAAGCAATTATTAAAAATGGGTATTTTTAAACATTTTTTGAATGCGGATCTTAATGATATCAGTAATGAAATTACGGATACATTGATTAATATAATTCAGTCCGGCGAATATGTATTGTCAACATCGTTTAATGTCCCAGAAGTTAATAATTCGCTTGGTATGAAACCAGAAATACAAGTTAATAGGAACCGAGATGTGGAAGTTCTTGATAATCAAAAAGATTTAATTGAAAAGAAGGATGAATACATAAATCAAATTAGAGATGAGTCTATTTCAGAATTCATGATAAATCAGTTATATGAAAATGCAGCATCAAAAAATTATAGTGAATTGTTAATAATTATTGATAAATTGAATAAAAAAGAAATTCTTGAGGATAATGAGAGAAGATTATTAGCAAAGTATCCGTTTATTTTAAACGATTCCCCCAATATGGCACTGATTAATTTGGAGAAAGCTAAGAAACGAGTAGATCTTATAAAGCGAGCTTTTGGCAAATAAAGTAATTTAAGGTTATGTATATGGAAGTTCAATCCCAGAGAAATGATGTCTTTATCAGAAAAGTAATTTTAGAGAATTTTTTAAGTTTTAAAAGGGATGAGGTAGATTTAGAAGATAAAAAATTCATACTTGTAATTGGACCTAACTGGTCGGGTAAAACATCTATTTTTCAGGCAATTAAATTTGCATTAGGAAGCAATGAGAGAGATGAACGCTATAAAAAGTGGTCCGATTTTATAAGGGTTGGGCAAAAGCATACCATGGTTGAGCTTCATATCCAAAAGGGCCATGAATTAATAAAAATTAGAAGAACTGTTATAAGAGGTCAATCACCACACTTCCTTATTAAGGGTAAAAATGACAAAGATTTTAGAAGAGCTCAGGCGTTAGAGGTTCAAAAGGTTATTAGTGATTTAAACTATAATCCTGATAATCATTTTGCATTCGTTAGCCAGGGTAAAATTGACGCGATTAAAAGTCTGAAACCAACAGAATTATGCAATTTTCTTGAAGAAGGGATTGGATTAAAAAGTTTAAGAGATGAAATATTACAGCAGAAACATAGTGTTATAAATTTAAATAATGAATTGAAATCCTTAAAAAGTAAAAAAAATGTGCTAAATATCAGCTTAGATCTCTTACAACCTAAACTTGAGCGATTAGAACAAAAACATAAATTGTTAGAAGTCAAAAGAAAAATCGATGACGAGCTACTGTGGGCAAATAGACACAAATTAGAAGAACAAATTAAATACCTGCAAAGAGATTTTTCTAAAGTTAAAGTTGAAATAGCCGGGATAAAAGTTAAAAAGGAAAAAATTGATAAAGAAGCTCAAAATCTAGAAACACAGCTATTTAAAACAGATCAAATTATAAATTATCTTAATGGCAAATTGGGACAAAATCAACAAAAAAGAAAAGATTTAATTGCTGAAGTTAAAAAATGGCAAATAGACGAAATTAAGATTACACAGGATTTAAAAAACTTATCTGAGAACATTAAGAAAGAGAAGAAAGTACTAAAAAATTATAAAAATCAAAAAAAGAGCTTAATCCAAGAAATTAAATTAATTAAAGAAAAAGTAGATAATATTGAATTATATCTTGACGATCTGATTAAGGAACAAGATGAATTACAGAAAAAAATTAACCGTGATAAAGAATTTGTTGAACAATTCAATCAAATAGTTTCTGAAAAAGAATTAAAGCAAAAAGAAATTCAAGAAAATAAGAATGAGATAAAAACAATCAATAATGAGACTAACCAAATATTCCAAAGTCTCAAAGATATTGATCATAAGCTAGAGCAAAATAAATGGTTTTTAGAAGATCGTACAAAGAATTTATTAAAAAAGCTGGATAGTGAGCATAGAGAAATTAGTTCTAACCAATACTCAATTCAATTTAAAAAAGAGCAATTAGAGCAAGAAAGATATAGGAAATTAAATAAATTCAATCACCTCCAAGAATCACTTAGGAAAAGGAAAATCATTTATCCTTTTAAGTCAAACATAGAACTTCTTAAAGAAGAAATAAAACGACGAGATTTAAAAGTAAAAGGGCCAATAGTTGAATATCTAAAATATGATGATTCTTTAAGCTATGCTATTGAGTCTGTGTTAGGGGAAAGATTATTATTTAGTTTTATTGCCGAAGATTGGGAAACTATGATCCTAATGCAAAGGTTAAGAGAAGGTAATAGAGCCATTTGTAATATTTATGTTCCTAAAAATGTTAGTATTTCTAAATATCCAAAAATTTCAGCCAAGGGAGTAATAGGGTATTTAATAGATTTAATAGAAATTATTGGAAATGATCAGGACATTAAAAAGGTACTTTATTCAAAAGTTAGGAATTGTATGGTGGTTGAGGATTATCGCAGTGGAGTAGATCTTTATAGAAATTTTAATTTTAAAGGGAAATGTGTGACATTAAAAGGAAAACAAATAACATCCTATAAATATGTATATGAAACCCCTTATATTAAAGCTTTAAAAGGATTATTAAGTGCAGGCACCCAGAGAGAACAAGCGAACAAATTAGAATCAGAAATAGAATCTTTAAATGAACAGATTTTAGAAAGCGACGTACGGTTATCTAAATTAGATAAGGATGAGTTAGTTATATTGAGAAAGAAAGAAGCATATCATGATTTATCTTATATTTTTGGTCAAAGGCAACGACTCACAACAAAAAAAAATAGACTCTATGAAGATCGTACTGTTTTAGAAAATAGAAATTCTGAATTCCTAAATGATATGAAAGATTTGGAACTTAAAATAAAAGATATTCAATCTAAAACCAACCCTCAATTTTTTAAATGGAATGATCGAATCAAAGAAATTCCTACGGAGCTTAAAGTTTACAATAATGAGAAAAAAAAATGGAATTCGAAACTAAAAGAAAATCAGCAGATTTCAAGTGAAGTTGAAACTAAGATAAATGCACAGAATCACACTATTTCCCTGCTAAATCATGAATTTAAGACAAAAGATGAGGATTTAAAGATAAGGCATAAGGATGCATATGCTATTTACAATAAATTAGGAAAGTTAGAAGATAAAATATCTGAAATAGATAAAAAAATATTAGATTTAAATGAAGAAAAAATCGATGTTCAAGAGAAGAAAAGAACATTTGATATTAATAATATACAAATCAATGTCCAACTCGAACAGGAAAATATTCATTTAAATTATATAGGACAAAAGTTAGAAACGAAAAAGGAGGATTTAGATAGAATCAATTCACAGATTGGCCCTTTAATTTCAGAGAA
>CAZRKO010000186.1:0-4103 GCA_964600445.1 uncultured archaeon | reverse complement strand
TTTCCCAATGCCAAACCGCATGTCAATAAGATTTTGCTCAATGATTTCTCCATTTTTTTTGTACTTGTAGATATTAGTGTTAAAATCGCAAATATTTTATTAGTACCTTTTTATAATTTTATATTTAAAGAAAAATTTAAATCTAAAACTCTTTATAAAAATTTTTAAAAAAATCGGTGAAATTAAAATATGGTTTTTAGATTATGGAGAAAGGCTATTAAAATAACGCTTCGTGAAAAAAAGATATTTGTTATTTTTACAGGTATATACACAATATTAATATTTTTAACAAGTTTTTTTATTGAAACTACTTTAAGCGCGGGGGGGGGATTTTTATCCAATTATTTCATAATGATTTTCTTTGTCACAAGTTTAATTCTTTCTCTGTTATATTCGTGGCTAATTGTCTCGAGAAATAGAAGAATTTTTGCTACACTTAAGTGTATTGGCTGGGAGAATTCAAATATCAATTCTTTAGTTACTGGAATTATCCTATTTACAACGATCTCGGGTTTCATTATAGTAATTGAGGGCTTATTTCACTATGTTGCTATTATGGGATATTTACAGTCTATTGGTATGTTAACAACTTATCCTCCAATTTTAATAAGTCTAACTCCAGTTGTTATAACATTTGGAATGTTCCTTTTTGTTCAAATTATAGCAATAATCTTAGCTAATAGAAAAATATTGAAAGTTCGTCCTGTTCAAGCACTTAAACGTGTAGGAGGGTAGAAAAAATGCCGGTAGCTAAAGATGTTATGATTGAATGTATTGACGTGAATAAGGAATATAGGCGTGCCGGAGCTATTATCCGTGCGTTAGTTGATATTAATATTTCGATTAAATCCGGGGATTTTATTATTATCCAAGGTCCTACAGGTTGCGGCAAGAGTACATTGTTAAATGTAATGTCCGGTTTAGATTTGCCAGATGCGGGGAAAATCATATTTGATGGCGAAAACATTGCCAGGTCTAAAGAGGATCGATTAGCTAAGATTCGTAGACAAAAGGTGGGATTTGTGTTTCAAGATTTTAACCTTATTAACACGTTAACTGCCAGTGAAAATGTAGAAGCGATGCTGTGGCCCACCGTGTTAAGATCAAGAGAGATTGAAAATCGTGCTATTGCTGCTTTGCGTGATGTAAACATGCTTGAGAGAAAAGATCATTTTCCTGTAGAAATGAGCGGCGGGGAAAAACAACGGGTGGCACTTGCAAGAGCTATTGTAGGAAAACCGAGAGTGGTCTTCGCAGATGAACCAACAGGAAATTTAGATCCTCAATCGGAAAAGGAGGTTATGCTATTACTAAAGCAAATTAATAATGATTTCGAAACCACAATTATTTGTGTTTCACATCGAGAAAGTGTTGCTAAATATGGGGATAAAGTAATTAAAATGGATAAAGGACGAATTATTTAGATCTATTAACAATTTTTATTTTATCTTTTTTTAAGTTTAAATTAAGCTCTTTATTTTTAAATAAAAAATTATATCATTTTTTTTAACATTTCTACTTTTATTTGAAGTAGAATGAACGATGGCGCCCTTTTTTTATAGTTTCATTGATAATTAAAGACTGGACTCCTATAAATTAAAAAAAAGAAATAAATATAAATAGAAAAATGGTCTTGAAATTATAAGAAAACATTATATAATAATTGAATTTTATTCATTAAGGGAGTTAAAAACTATGGAATTCAAATTATGGCGATTTATTTGGACAGGAATAGTAGGGATGCTCTTAATGTTGCCTATAGCTTATGCTACTTTTTATTTTTTCGATTTAATTGCCCTTCTTACTGGTGGTTTAATTCAAAACTTTTTTGTTTTAGCAAGAGCTATAGGAGGCCCGATAATAGGTTTTTTTATAAGTGCCTTCATAGGAGTATTTTTAATCTGTCTAATTCCAGTCCATTGGGCTCTTATTAACCGACCCGATAATGTAATGTTAATGCTAGCTTTGATACTTCCTTGGATTATTTGTTGCTCAGTTATGGCATTATTAACTTCCAGAAATCCTCAGGAAGGTATTTTTACAAGTCTAGCAATTGGTCTCGGACTTTTTACTATCATGGCAATTTTCTATTTTGTTTTAGCATTTATTTTAGCTAGATATGGAGGAGGAGCTATTCTTGATGGTGTCTCCATTGGATTTACTGGATTACCCTTCCTTCTTGCAGCATTTTTAGCAACTATGGAAGGGGCAGGAATTGGAGCTGTTTTTGCGGCATTAATCGGAAGTTTAAAATATGAACCTACTTGAGGAATTTCCAATTTTTCTAAATTTTTTTATTTTATTTACTAATTTTTTATAAGGCTGTGGACTTATTTTGTATAAGAAACCATTTGATTAACTGTTAAAATATTTAAGTTGTAAAAATAAATATTTATAATGGAATACAATATAACTGTATTAAATGAATATTAATAATAACATTTGGATGATGTATATAAATGTCTAAGGAAGTTAAAGGGATTATAGTTTCAAGATTAATTGTATTGATTTCAATCATATTAGTTCCAATAGCAATGTTTCTAATCTTTAATTTAGTGGACTTTAAATTATGGTTTTCAGATGATCCGGCATTAAATTTTTGGATTTTAAATGTTTTGTGTCCGTTAGTGTTTAGCGTTTCTTGGTTATTTTTTTTGATATTATTTGCCAATAGATTTTCTGCCACGATTGAAGCAATGGATAAAACTGTTGGTGTAGTACCATTAAGATTAAGATTTTTTTTCGGAATAAATGCTTTGTTTATATTGTTTATTTTTGTCTTTCCATTAATAACCCCACTTGTTTCTATTTTAAGCTTTGCTTCAATGGCATGGAGATTGACAACTTTTCGAAAAGAAAGTTGGGACGATTCTGGAATTTCATTCGGAACTAAATTGCTGATGGTTCTTTTCTCAATATTGCCAATTTTTTGTGCTATTGTTATTCTACCTCAGTATATTTTACTGTCCATTTTCTTATGGGAAAATATCTGGTTACCTTTACTACCAATTATATTCATTATTTCGGTGTGTGTATGTACGGCATTGGCAATTGGATCATTATTTTATTTAGTGGCAAATAAGGGTGTAAGTGAATATGAACAAATCTTCGTAGATACAACCACACCAAAATATGTATGGAATATTAGAATTCTGGAAATATTTTTATTCCTGTTTTTCTTATTCTTAGCTTTCGGAAATTTTGCTTTGATTAATTTATTCTATTATTTAGGTTTCGGCATTGTTGCTTTTGTTGCTGTTGTTAATTTTATAAATGGGAAAAGAAGGGATGTTAGCTTCAAGAGTCATTTTTTAGGATATCTCCTTGCCGCTGTCTTCATGGGCTCTAACTTGATTATTTTCAATCCAGACTTAGCATTAGTTATTCAAGAAGTAAGTTTAATTGCTTCTGCTATTGTGTTTATAGTAATATTTTTCTATACTTTCTTCCGCTTTGACGAATCAGAGATTTAAAAGATATATGAAAAGCATAGTTGAGATAAAAAAAGAGAATATATGATTCATTTAAAAATTAAAAATTTTTTATTAACTTCCATAATACTTCATATTTTTATGAAGATTATTGGACAAACTCTAATGGAAACATAATTTTAACAGAATTAAATATCACAACTCCCTTTATAATTGAAATTTCGCAAGATTTTATATGGTAGAGTCAATTTTTAGAAAATTCTACTATAACCGAAGATCGATTCTCTTCCCTTTTATTATGCTCCTAACATCCCGTAGTACTTTTTAATAATAGTAATTTTGCTCTTAAAAATTATTTTTTATTGTAAATTTTAATTGAATTTAAAAGCATTAGCAATAAAAAAATTAATTTTTTTAAAAAGTTCTACTCCAAGCGAAACTAAATTCTTAAAAAGCTGAATTTGAATTATAATTCTTAGATTTATAATTTTATAAAAAATAATTTATACTTAAAAAAAAGGATAATTAAAGATGAAAACAATAAATTTCAAAACCCTAATGATTTTATCTTTTCTCATCACAGCTATGGTTGCTATGCCAATTATGGTTTTAGGACAGGAAGATGGTGATGATGAGGAGTATGATGAGAGTGAACAATACGGTGCGTTTGAA
>CAZRKO010000185.1:2916-4144 GCA_964600445.1 uncultured archaeon | reverse complement strand
TTAATATTATTTTCCTTACAAAATTAAAATAACAAAATAATATTGGAATGTTATTGAACAAATGTAAAGATATTCATTAAAATTATTCAAATTAAATTATTTAAACGAACATAATATTGGCATAATTCATAAAAAGCTAATGGTATTTAAATGCAAAACGGAGTTTTTTTTTTTGATTTACAAAAATCAGATTTTAGATAAAAAGCTGGTGTATGACAAAATCCGAATTCAACGTGTTCTATGTTAAGTGATATTACATTCCAAATAGAGTAGGTCGCAAAAAGTAGAAGAAAATAGAAACCGTTATACCAATTGCCAAGGATGATATCAGTACACGAGTAGTAGATGTGTTGCCCAACTCTCTAATAGCAAGCGTCATTAAAATAGGGACCCATATTGCAATTGTAAGGGCATCTATAACATCTAAAACTGCCCACACAGGGGATCTGAACATAGCGTTGAATACTGATTCATCAAAGTCAGAACTTGAGATATCAACATCTACCGTAGGAAATGCGATTAGTATTATCAGAATTTTAATGGCGTTTACCAACAAGAATGGTGCAAAAGCACACATTAGCATTTTATATTTATATGCGGCTTGTTTTTGTAATAAAGTGCCACTTTTATAGATGCTAAATGGGCTCATTTCTGATTCTTTATATTTTACTTTTCTTTCTTTTCCAAATCGGTCTTCCAATTTCTCTGAAAATCCAACAGCATAATTAGCACCGAATGTAAATAACCAGATTAGAATGACATAAAAAACTGCTTGAAATAAAAAACCAAATATAAGGAATGTTAAAAACATGGCCAATCCGTAAGGAAATAGTGAAGCTGAATATGGACTAATTGGTTCACCGTTAATAGAAACGAATCTAAAATGTGATAAGAAAGCCAATCCCATTAACCCCCACAGTATTGAATTAAAGAATAATATATAATAGCCAGGAGCTCGAAATCTCTTATGATTAATGTCCCAAAAGGCTCGTGATGGATCTATAAAAAGATATATAATATTTAAATACCATGGATTAGGGGCAATCCATTCACTCTCAATTCTTTGAAAAATCTTTTTAAAATATTGAAGACTTTCGATTTTTTCAATTCTTAATCTCTTTCCACAGAAAGAACATGAGAATGTTTCAGCTCTATTTTCATTACCACATCTAGGACATCTTATAAAACTTTCAGCCATTTATATCAATCCTATTTAAATCTTTTAACC
>CAZRKO010000185.1:0-2816 GCA_964600445.1 uncultured archaeon | reverse complement strand
CCCTTTTTTTCTTTTATAATTCTATTTTCTCGATTTGTAAACAATTTAATTAAATCTAAATTAGTTCTTGTGTGGCTAGTAACTTCTAACACTTTTATTTTTGAGGGTGCTCCGATATAAGCCATTAGCGGAATTAATTGATCGCTAAGGTAATTGTCAACCGGAATATCGTTTTGAATGTATTTTAAAATTTCATTCGCAGCTAGAGTTCCTAATTTTTCTGAAGATAATCTTTTTTCGCCTAAAAAAGTTCCTGTAGAAATTATGGCTCCTGTATCAGATTCAGCCCATAAATAGAGTCCTATCCCTGGACTGGTTGAATCTACCCATGTATATTTAATATCTGTATCAATTTTTAAATTTCTTTTAAGAGTTTGAATTACAGATTTTCCAACTCTCACTGCAATATTGTCTCTGTTTCGTCTTAATTGGTTTGTAATTATAATTTCACCTTGAATAATGTTCAGATTCCCTAACTCAGTTAAATTGACAGGCTCTAATTTCGTTTTTGGAGGTGTTATAATACACTTTGCTCGGGCTCCACCTTTAGGATACCAACCATGTTTTTGAATATCTATATCGATATTGAGGCCAGCTTTAGCAAAAATTGGATAAATAACTTTTTGAAGATAATTCAAACTTGGTGCCCATTTTCCAAAAGTTCCACCACCACTAAGAACTATTTCAATATTTTCAGTACTTTTGAAACTTAGGCTTGCTATTTGTATAGGTTGGAGTAACAAACCTATACTAGCAGCTGTGCTAATATTTAAATTGAGATCTTTCTTTACGTTTTTTTTAGGAATAAGGGACAATTCTGTTGTTCCAACTTTACAATCACTTAGATTACTATTTGTTAATTCTGATAAACCTTTAAGCCCTAATAAATGCTGTAATCTTAATCCTGGCTTAGGACGATTAGCGCGTATATTTCTAATTTTAATTGGAAGATTGAATAAAACAGAAAATCCAGCAGATAATCGTAATATTGCACCACCGCCCTCACCATAAGCACCATCAATTTCTAAAAATTTTGGTTCATTCATGCTTCTTCACTTATTTCATATAAAGATTGAATTCTTTCAATTCCCTTAAATTCTTTTATTAAATTAGCAATTTCCTTAGGAACTAGATTTGTCCAATTTTTTTTTTCTTTACTAATTAGTTTTCTTACATTACTTGCATTATACTTTTTCTTGAATATTCCTATTTTTTTTCCAACCAAATAGCGTTTATTTTGAAATAGCTGCCGTACCCAATCGCTGTTTGAATAGATAATATTAAAATCTCCAACTATCGAAACCACATGATCAACCCATTTTTGAGCGTTAAAAATGTCAGGAATTTCATAAATTTCGTATTTATTTTTAGAAATTTTTCTTTTTTCTAAAGCAGTGTTAATGAATTTTATTCTTTCTTCGCTTGTGAAAGGATCATTTTTTGTTTTTGATAATTGCGAACTTCCTATCCCAATTTTTAGTTTTTTATGAGATTCTAAAATCCTATATATACAATAGATGTGTCCATGGTGTAAGGGTTGCCAGCGCCCTATGAATAGAGCAACATCTTGAGAACCACTCGTGTTTAGATTCTGATTTTTTACAAAAAGAGAATTGACATCCATTTGTATTAAATAATTCCAGATTTCTTTTGAAAAATCCACAGACCTCTCATTTCTGAATATATTCTCTAACTCTTTCTTTGAATAAAATCTACTTTCTTTTATTTCTAATTCTTCAAAATTAGGTTTTAATTTGACACTATAATCAACAAGTCCAAAAAAAATATAGGCAATCTCCTTAGTATAATTATCTTGTTCTGTATTTAAATCATGAAGAATTATTTTATTTATACTATTTCGAGGGATACCAAATTCTTCTTCGAGCTCTCTTTTCGCATTTTCTTTTATATCATTGAGTTCTAAATTTGGTCTATAAATTATATGACCTGAAGCTGAATCAGTAAAATAACCGGGATAACTCTTTTTTTTCCGACCTCGTTTTTGTACTAAATACAAAATTTCATTGTCAGGTGTAATTGTCATTATAAAAAACCTTATAATTAAATGGCTAACCTTTTTTTCATGAGCTTCTTTCCTTTCCAATGGAAAAACATACTTAGAAATCTGACCTGAATGTAAATACTTAATATTTTCATCATCAATGCAGGCTAAGATTTCTTTTTCCATTTTTTATTCCTTCATATCTTAAAAACTTACATTTGTAAGATTATTGTAATAATGTCTCCTACTTTAAAACCTATATGCTCTGCAGCATTTCCTTGATTAATAGAAATTTCGAGATACCCGCTAGATCCTTTAAGAAATAATAATGAGCTTATAGGCACTTTGGCAAAGTGAAAATTAAATTTGCCTTTATACTCTTGATTTTTAAATTTAATTTTTATGTTATCTCCTTCTTTAATTTTTAGGGAACTTCCTTTAATACTCTCATTCTCTATAGGAATATTTGTTGTTCCATTGCCAAAAGAATCCACATACTGTATTGTACAATTGATTAACTTTTTCTCTTCTACAACTTCAAGTGGGATTTGATATTCTATGAAATTATCTGGATCGAATTGATCTCCAAAATTATTTAAAGGAACGCCATTTACAATATGAGCTCCTACAGGTGCCATTATATCTCTTCCGTGAAACGTTGATGAGACCGGTTTAACAAAATAATTATCATTATTAACTAATACACATTCCTTAATTTCTTTTTTTTTAAATAAATTAAAAAAAATTCCGTTGTTGGGGCCCACAAAGAAAAACTTTGATTTTGTCTTTAAAGCTAAGATTTCTCTTGAACTTC
>CAZRKO010000184.1:0-4152 GCA_964600445.1 uncultured archaeon | reverse complement strand
ATACTAACTCTTCAACATCAAAAATATACAAAAATTCACTGAGGAAATCAAACAGAAGAGCTTCCTTATCTTCTGCTTCAACTTTTAGAACTTTCTCAATATTAGGATTTATTTTATTCAAATCTGGTGTAATTGTTGCCATTAAACTGTATGCTGTTTGAGAAAAAGCTTCTTCAAGATTTCTCCCCCAAGATTTAACTTGCACATCTGCCGTGTGATCGACGAATTTATATCCAGATTGCTTCATGAGTTCTTTTAATTCTCAATTATTTTATTATTATATTTTATAATTGTTAATTTTGTATTAAAACTATTTCTTTAAAAATATATGAGTTTAAAATGGTGTTAACAGATTTGTTTATGTATGTTAAATTTATTTGAGACAAATTCTTTTTTTTCATTGAATGTTTCGATGAAGAAACGATATTCAAATGATGAACTCA
The DNA here is from genome assembly GCA_964600445.1 of uncultured archaeon. Classification (GTDB taxonomy): domain Archaea; phylum Asgardarchaeota; class Lokiarchaeia; order Sigyniarchaeales; family SOKP01; genus LW40-45. The sequence goes on along the minus strand of CAZRKO010000184.1, from coordinate 3,709 downwards.
TTTACTATCGCTACTTTTACCAAAAAACTAATGTGTATCCTGAACACATTATAATCATTAGAAATTTTATCTTCTTCTTTGTGAAAAATCAGGATTACTTTAAAGCAAAGCTCCATTTGGGCTCACTTAGAAGAAATTTGGGAAGCAAGGTGCTAATAATAAGAGCAGAGAAGACTTTAATTAGATTGCTATTCGGATTCTTTCCAGACCTATATATTCACGATATCGTAAGCAGAATAAATAAATACACGGGAACTATTAATGTGACGATTTATTTTATATCTTTCGAGGAAAGAGGGATTGCAATTGGGCGAAATGGGGCATATATTAAAGCAGTTAACAATATTTTTGAAAAATATATTACATTTGAAAAAGATATCGATTCTATAAAAATTAAATGTGAATTTTTTCGACTGTGATTACCAAGGGACATCTTTTAATCCTAATATAAACGCAACTGTATTAGCAATAACACTTACAGAAGGTGTTAAAATCATAAGAAATATTATTATATGAATATCTGGAATCCAAAATAATTCCGGCATAAAAAATGCAGGAATAGAAGTTAAGATTATGGCAAAGAAAGCAAAATCTAGTTGATCAATGATAGGTGCTGGCGCTCCACTCTCTAGATTGAATCGACGTTTCAGGAAGGACCCGATCAAATCCCCAATCGCGGCACCATAAGCACATAAAACGATTCTTATTATAAGAGAAATAAATCCCGCTGGAAAAGTTCCCCCAATGAAATAATATTTGTAATAAGATATATCCTCATAAAGCACAAATAATCCTTCTTCGGCAGAACCTCTTTGATAGTCAGCAATGGAGGGCCAAAAAATTAGAATGAGAAAAGCTACGGCTATAGAGATAGGAATCCCCAAAAATAACGGACCTTTAAAAAAACCGTTCCAAGTCTTATGATCTCCAAAGATCCTCCTTCCATCTCTCCAATTCTTACCACCATCTATAGGTTTTCCTCCTCCTACAAGAACCATTCCGGCATTTGAGATATAAGCGGGAAAAATAAAAAGAAGGCTAAAGAGCAGAATGGCAATCCAATCGGAATAACTGTAAAGCAGGGTGATATAAAGGAAATCAATGAAAAGCAAACAAGCAAAAAAAATTGCCATTCCATAAGAAAGGATTTTATGCTTTTTCTCTACATTTTCCAAGTCTATTTTTCCTCTGATTGTGAGAAATATTAATTAATTAGATAATTAAATGTATATCTAAATAAATTTTTTTTTTTTTAATGTTCTGAATGAACTTTTGGAATTTTTTTAAAATTTTTATTAATACGAACTTAAGTGATATTGTTTGGCAAATAATTATCTTAATAAAACTGCCGACTAATATAGTTAATGTTTGATAAGGTAATTTTTTTTAGATTTTATATTAAACATTTAACATTAAAACTTTGATTTGACTATTAATAAGTAACTTTATAAATGGGTTTCTACTGCAAGATATATATTGAGATTGTAAAGACCTCAAATATTAAATGTTTCGTTTATTAATATTAAGACCATATTTCGAGTGGAAAAACAGATTAATGGTGTAAATAAGTGTTGAAAAATCCAAATCAATTTAATATTGACAAATTCTATGAAAAATATAGAAGTGGACCGAAAATTTTTAAAAAAAGAGATGCCTTAGAGCCGTCTTTTATTCCAAATGAATTACCTCATAGAGATGCACAAATCCAAAAAGTGGCTGAATTGACGGCTTGTGCCTTGCTTGGAGATACTTCACCAAGCTTTTTATGCTATGGACCAACAGGTACAGGTAAAACTGCAACAATTCGATATGTGAGTCAAAAATTAGAGCAACAATGTACGGAAGATAAACCCTGGTGGATTTATATTAATTGTAGCGTAGTTTCTACACCGTATCGAATACTAGCTCACATTTATAATAGGATATCTGGTTCTGAAAAGATACCTCCAACAGGGCTTCCAAAAGATATTATCTTCAAAAAACTCTTAGGTATTTTAGATCAGAAAGTACAATCTATATGCTTTTTGGTATTGGATGAAATAGATATGTTAACTGAAAAAAAAAAGGGAAATGAAATTCTATATGATTTAACAAGATTAAATGAGAACTTAGATTATTGTAAAACAAGTGTAATTGGGATTTCAAACAAGTTAAAATTCAAAGATTATTTAGATCCAAGAGTTATATCAAGTTTGGGTCAAGAACATATAGTTTATCCGTCTTACAATGCAGATGAGTTAAGAGATATCCTTAATGAAAGAGCTAAGATTGCATTTCATGAGGGAGTAATAAAGGATGGTGTTATACCTTTATGTGCGGCATTAGCAGCTAAGGAACATGGTGATGCTAGAAAAGCGCTCCAATTATTAAGAAAAGCAGGAGAATTGGCGGCAAGAGCACAAAATAAATTAGTTACACATAAACATATAGAAGATGCTCAAAATGATTTAGAACAAGACCATATTGTTGAATACATAAAAGGGTTGCCTCTTCAAGCCCAGATTGTTTTAGCAGCGATCTTTTTAATTTCAAAATATGGTCCTGATCATATTATAATTTCAGGCGAGATTTATGACATCTATTCCGAATTAACACAAAAAATACCTGGAATCCGCAGATTAACGGAGAGAAGAATAAGTGATTATATTAATGAATTAGATCAGGCAGGCATAATTCTTACAAATTTAAAATCAGCGGGCCATTATGGGAGGACAAAATTCATCAAATTAGACATAGATTTGGAGTTATTAGAAAATATTTTCTTGGAAATTGACAAATTTCGGAATGTAATAAATTATAAGCCAGTTTTTCTGCAATCCGATAAAGTTAAAGTCAAAAATAACATTTACAAAAAACTAATTTAACTCATAAACTCCCATTTATTAATATTTTCTGCTATTTCACTTAAAAAGTTTGTAGCAGATTCCTCATCTTTTTCTCTTAGTAAAAGAAATAATTTGGCTAAATGTTTACAAAATTTCTTATTTACTGATCTTTTCGTCTGAAAATCATGACAGTCATGAATTATTTTTTTGTTTTTAGTATTAACTTCAATTATATATGGTTCTGCTTTTGAGCCAGTAACTTCAGTTTTAATAATTCCTTTTTCAAAATTAAATTCAGAAATAGCAAAATCATCTTCAGAAATAGATACTGTTCTATTAATTGTTCCTTTATCTAAGAAAGCTTTCAAAAGTATATTAAAATTTGAACTTTTATCAGTTTCAAAGTTATTTACAGCTCTAATTTTCCGTTGAGTGTTATCTAATTTAGATAAAATAGTCTCTTTTCTTTCAAATTGCCAATTTTGTAGCTTTTTGTTTAAATTTTGAGATAAGGAAAGGGTATCGTGTTCATCAATTTCGAGTAGTTTATTTTCAATAGAATTTTGAATGAACTCTTTTGCCTTTTGAGGAGATAAAAGGAATAACTCAAATGAGATAGTATATATCAAATCATTCAGGGATATATCCGGAAGATCTATAATTTTCCATATATATAAGATGAGTTCTGATGGACTTTTACGAGGGATGGAAAAATTCATGATTTTTCAAAAACTTATTTTCATAAATATAATAAATTAATAATTCTTAAAATCAATTGGTTTTGGTTCAAGGGTGTCGAGGTTAATGATTGGCACGATTCCTGGTGTAGGTTTTACTCCAAAGCTTTTCATAAAGTCGGTTTGTGATTGAAAACATCCTGAGTT
>CAZRKO010000183.1:0-4158 GCA_964600445.1 uncultured archaeon | reverse complement strand
GATCTAATTAAAAAAATGTCAACCCTTTAGTCCAGAATTAGATAATTTCTGGTGAGCTTCTATGCAAGATTTACAAAAACTCAAGGTGATATTATTTGAAAGCCACCAAGAGTCAGTTCTTCTCTTCCTGGGCAAGATGGGAGTTGCTCAATATATCAAGGTTAGTTGCGAAGAGGAATTAGATACCGGGTTCTTGCATGCGTGTCCGATTCCTACGGATGAATCACTACTGAATTCAGAGATCAAAACAAGAATTTTAAGGGATTTTGAAGATATGCATTTAAAACCCGATAATAAAATTCATGATGAGGTGCTTCTACCTGGAAAAACGATAAAAGAAATTCTTTCTAATATCGAGCAGAAGTTAACGGAAATTGAGACTGAATCAACCCCTCTTATCGAATTACTCGATTTAGCTTCGACCTTGATAAAAAAAACAGGTCAACAACTCCAGACGTGGGAAGCTTCCCATAAAAATATAACCTCAAATCATAAACCTCAATCTGGACAACACTCTCCGGAAGAGCTACTTTTAGAGGCTAATGGTCACCTAACTGACATCAACAATCAACTAGAGGAGACTGGTAAGGAATTTTTGGAATTGCAAAGTCTTGCTTTTTCAGAAGAACATTCCATTAAGGAAAATTCTGAAATAAGCAACATTCAATCCGACCTCATAAGTCTTCAAGGAATGACGCTGAAAGTTGATACTCTCCTTGAAGCAGAGAAAAATATGGCCCAATGCGATTCAATCATTTATTTTGAAGCATGGATTTTGAAAAAACAGTTTCCTAAAGTAGAAGAGGGGATAAACGAGATCACGAATGGCAGATGCGTTATCGAGCAAGAAAACCCTAAACCTGAAGATAATGTACCTACTGTTATTAAACACCATCCCCACTTTTTTGAAGGATTTGAATCCCTAACATTTTCCATTGGATATCCACGCAAGGGAGAGATTAATCCTACTTATTTGATAGCACTCACATTTCCATTCCTTTTTGGTATTATGTTTGCTGATGTTGGTCAAGGTTTAATTCTCTTTATCGGAGGTATCTTGCTCCTCATCAAGAGAAGCAGAGTTGATATCAATAAAGTGGGATCAATTCAGAGGGGTTTGTTGCGTTCTGCTGGAATGATCCTACTTTGTGGTATTTCAGCGATGACCTTCGGATACTTTTTTGGTGAATTTTTTGGTCCATCTGGAGTTCTCCATCCCGTTTTGTTATTTGAAATCGGTCCCTTCAAGTTCGGTGGGTTCGATCCTATGCACGAACCACTTACATTGTTAAGGTTTACCATTTTAATTGGCGTTTCATTTATCACGTTAGGTTTAATTTTACGCTTAATAAATCACCTCAAAAGACGAGAGCTGGCACAAATAATCGTATCTATTTGCTGGATATGGTTTCTACTTGGCGGTTTTTTCATGTGGGTCTATTGGGGTGGTATTTCACAAATTACCACTTGGTTCGGAGAAGGACTCCCAATGTTCTTGACACTAGTCATAATACCCTTAATTATCATGTTATTCGCCATGGCAAAGGCTGAAAACCTCATGGAGGGTATTGACTTTACCATCGAAGTTTTCATCGAAACATTAGGCCACACATTATCTTTTTGCCGACTTGCAGCATTATTTTTAACCCATACAGCGTTAAGCACCATGTTCCTCGAGCTTGGCGGAGTCGAGAACGGTATTTTCCCTCTAGCCTCTATTCCGTTAGTCGCAGTCGGGACGGTTTTGTCCATATCTATTGAAGGTCTTCTCGTCATGGTTCATTGCTTAAGACTCCATTGGATAGAATTACTCCCCAAATTTTATTCTGCAAAAGGAACTTTATTTAATCCATTGGAAATTAAATAATACAATATGAAAAAAGAGATGATAGTATTATGGAACCAAGTACGCTAGTAGTTATCGCAGCAGCTCTATGTATTATTGTATGTGCTGGAGCAGCCGTATATTCAATAAAAACTTGTGCACCAGCACTTGCCTCAGTGACAGCAGAAAAGCCAGAATTGGGAAGCAAGTTATTGATCACGATAATTTTAGGAGAGGCTCTGGCTATATATGGATTGCTAATAGCATTTATGATTATAGCTCGAATGCCCGAAATCGAGACCCTAGAACAAGCTATACAATCACTCCTCGCCGCAATAACAATGAGTAGCACAGCTGTTATCGCCGCTATTGGTATCGCGTACACCGGTCCTGCGATGATGACTGCTGCAGCTGAAAAGCCTGAGAGTTTCACGACTAATATATTGGGATTGGTATTATCTGAAGCATTGGCCATCTATGGCTTATTGATAGCTTTCATGCTTAATGGATAGAAAGTCTTTAGAACCTGAGCTTGATTAAGTTTTATAATTTTCCGGTAAAATAAGCAAATCGAGAGTTTGATCCTTACCAACATTTCTCGCTATTGCATTAATGATACATCTCAAATTCATTATTTCCGCCCATTTCATATTTAGAAACGACAATATATACCCGATGTTGTAATACCGCATGTTTTTTTTCAACTCGAAAAAGCTCATTTCGAGCGGGGCTTTCCTCAGAATATATTCCAAACGTGATATCGGCGAATCGGATTCTTTCACGAGTTTTGTGAAGAGTGTTTGATATACTTGATGTTTTGTTTCAACACACTCTAAGAAGTGTTGAAGCGTAGATTTTACATCTGGTTCCTTGATAGCAGATTCTAAGATTTTTTCATTGATCTGTGCTACGGGCATGAAATTTTCCTTGATATTTTCGTGGTCGGTCATCAAAGTTTTGTATTTTAAAATAATTCCAACATTTAAAGCGTCAATCTCGATTCCCAAGATATTGGTGGCTATTTTTCTATCATGTCTATGGAGATTTTTGATTTCTTTTAATATTCCGCTGAAGGCTTCCCTGTCTAGGGCTGTTTCCAAAGGGGATATATCACCGATTATCTTTTGAGTCTTGATTGTCTCTTTTAATGTAAAGCCAAAATCCTGGTCCCGTAGAGAACCTACGATATCACCGATCAGATTAACCTCAGAAAGTAGTGTTTGGCACTTTTCCCTATCATACATTCCCAAAGGAATGATGTGTTGCAGTATATCTTCGGTATCCATTCCCGCTTGTACCATTCTAAGCATAGTTTTAAGATTCAACGCATCGAACTTATGTAAAACAGCCATGAGCAAGTTTTTGATATATTCTGACGAATTTTTTATCAGCTTATTGAATGTTTTTGCATAATTGTAGAAGAGAGCATCTTCAAGGAGACTCACTTCAACTTTATCTCCACAAGTATTTACAATTTCTTCCTTGTATGAAGTATTTACTAAGAAGCTAAAAATTTCTTCAAGGTTTTTACCGATTAAACGAACTAACACTTGTATATCAATAAGCTTGAGACTTTCAAATGCAACCCGGGGCATTATGGTATTATACCGAGTCGGTTTCATAAGATATCTCAGCCCTTTCTTTTCGTTTCCTTTGAAGAACCCTAACTCGAATTGTGTCTTGTTGTTCAATTTCTTCTAGTATATATTCGATGTAATCAATCGTCGCATCAAATTGCGGGACGATTTTGTATCGGATTCTATTAATTTGCCTTCTTTTTAGTGATATTACTTCTAGAATTTCTCGTATCGCAGCGGTAATGCTAGCTAACTCGGTAACGGCGACTATCACATCATTGATCCTTGAAGCAGCCTCCTCCAGCTGAATTGGAGCATCGTACAAGCTTACGCGAGGTTTATACTCACCCCCCTCCTGCTTAACGAGCTTTAGAGCCGGAAATTGAATCCCAAGAACTCCAGTGGCCGTACTTGTTTCTACATTAAAATCTATCGGGGTGGTTGTTAGTGCTAACTCCTTCACTTTCAAATTTCCGCTCACCATCTCAGCTTCTATGAATTTATTATAGGAACTTTTCAAAATGTCGTATAATTGTGTTCGCAAGATGGTTGCCCTTTCCCTGTATTTAACTAGCGAAATGATCAGTACTTCTAGATCCTTCTGTAAAATATCCGCTATTCCCTCTGCTAATATTTTACGGCGTTTCAATGTTAATAATTCCTGGCGCGTTGCGTGTACTTCTAATCTTTCAACAGTCATGAACAAATCACTTTATTTTCGATAATTTGGATGGAATTTCTTTAGGATTTCGGGAT
>CAZRKO010000182.1:0-4162 GCA_964600445.1 uncultured archaeon | reverse complement strand
GCAGATTGTTCTCCCGTTGTATGAAAGACAGAGCAAACTTCAGGGATTTTGCTTATTTGTTCTAAAATTTCGGGGGTGTGTTTTCCATCTACTTGTATTCTGATGAGAAATGTTAATTTATATCCTAATTCGGCATTATTTAGCTTGAGAGTATAACCAGAAATCACACCTTTAGTTTTTAATTTTGAAATTCTGTTATGTATGGTCCCTATTGATATTCCAAGTTCATTTTGGATTTCCCGATACGATTTTCGAGCATCCCCCTGTAGGATCCTTAGAATGTTTCGATCTATGTCATCGAGTTCCTTTTTCAATGTACTTAACCAAAACTAATGTAATATATCTTTAACCTATTTAAGATCTATAGATAATTTTTGGTAAAATAAAACCAATATAAATTTATTTTATCTTTTTTTTAAATTTTTTCAATTTATTTTTATTTTTTAAAAAAATTTTAAATATTTTTCATAATAAATTATATTAATTTTGTTAAAATTTATTTTGATGACATCCCATGAAGAAAGAACTTTTATTGAAAAATTTTTATTTTCTTATAAATTCAATAGTCTTTTTTATTCTCTCAGAGATTATAGGGGGCCAAAAAGAATGCGGAAAATCATAATATGTTATTGGATTTCCAAAAATTTCAATTTGCTCTAAAGTCTGAATATTTTTAATTGTACTAGGGAGCGATTTCAAATTGTTAAATTTTAAATAAAGAAATTTTAAAGAACTCAAATTATCAATATCATCTGGAATAGCAAATAAATCATATAAAGTTTATCCCAAATAGGATTTAAAAATCTTCAAGCACATACATATCATGAAATTCGTGATTCCCGACATAACCGGCTATAGCGAAAAATTTAATTTCATCCAATGTCATTCCATCGAATAATGTCTCTTGAAAATATTTAGAAATAGCGGAATTTTTTAATTTTCTTTTTCTTTTTAAAGATCCCCAAATCATAAAATTAAAAAATTTAGTTTAACTATGTAACTAAATTTAAGTTAAAAAAAATAGGATGATAAAAAATGTCTTTTGGTGTACCCGTAATAATTCTTAAGGAAGGTTCCGAGGAAGTTAGGGAAAAAGAAGCACGAACACAAAATATTAATGCTATGATGGCTATCGCAGAAACAGTAAAGTCCACACTAGGACCGAAAGGAATGGCAAAGATGCTTGTAGATACTTTAGGAGAAATTACCATAACTAATGATGGAGCAGAAATTTTAAAGAAATTAGATATTGAAAATGTTTCGGCGATAATGATGGTTAATGTTGCAAAAGCAATTGACGAAGAAATAGGAGATGGCACCACATCAGCAGTAATTTTTGCTGCAACTTTACTTCAAAACGCATTAGAACTAACTGAACAGGATATCCATCCAAAGCATATTACTCATGGATATAAGTTAGCAGCTGATAAAGCCGTTGAAATTGTGAGAGAAATTGCGACAAAAATTTCTAAAGATGATGATGCAGTCCTTAAAAATGCTGCTTTGACAGCTTTAAATTCGCAAGATATTGCTCCATTAAAAGATTTTTTCGCAGATTTGGCTTTAAAAGCAGTTAAACATATAGAAGATGAGAATGTCTTTAATAAAGTAGGAGATATCAAAATCGTAAAAGCTAAAGGAAAATCTCTTAAAGATTCTGAGCTAATATCAGGTGTCTATATTGAAAAGGAAAAAGTTAATCCTAGCATGCCCGATTCTTTGAAAGATGCGAAAATTGCTGTCATTAGAAAGAAATTAGATATTACTAAAACCGAATTTGACGCTCAAATTCTGATTTCTAATCCCGAAGATATACAAAAATTCTTGGACCAAGAAGATCAAATTCTTCAGGACTACATGAAAATCTTTAAAGATTTAGGAATCAATATGATTGTGAATAACAATGACATTTCTGACAAATTTGGAGCATATTTAACAAAAGAAGGAATTGCCGCCATAAAAAATGTTGGAGAAAAGGATTATAAAGCGGTTTTAAAAGCAACTGGCGCTAATTTTATTGATGATATAAAATTATTAACTGAAAATGATTTAGGCTATGCTGAATCTATTAAGTTCGAAAAAATAGGCGATGACGAATATACATTTTTCGAAGGTTGTAAAAATCCTAAAAGTGTATCCATATTACTTAAAGGTGGTCTTGAAAATGTACTTACCACTGCTGAAATTTCTTTAAACGATGTGCTTTCTGTCATTGCTAAAATTATTGATACTCAAATGGTTGTTGCTGGCGGTGGAGCAATTTATATCGAACTTTCGAAAAAGTTAAAAGCTTATGCTAACGAGATTTCTGGTAAGGAACAATTAGCTGTTACTGCCTTTGCACTAGCTCTTGAAGAAATTCCCAAAACATTAATCAGGAACGCTGGCCTTGAAGAGATTGAAAAATTAACTGAATTACGAGCAGCTCACAAAACGGATAATGACAAATGGATTGGAATTGATACAATTACTAATACAATTGGAGACAATTATCAAAAGGGCATAGTTGAACCTGCTGAATTAATCATCTATCTATTAAAGTCAGGCAGTGAATTAGCTAATTTAATATTGCGAGTAGATAGAATTATTAAAGCAAGCAGCGGTTTTAGCCCCTAAACTTTAAGTTTATTAACATTATTTTTTTCTATCTTTTTTTAATAGTTATTTGGTTATAAATTGATTAAATTCAATCTGATACTTTATTAGAAATTCACAATTTTCAGATATATGGATAAAAAGATTGTTTTGATTGGTGCTGGAAGCGCAGCATTTGGGCCTCCAACGTTAAGTGATATGTATCTAAGTAAAATTTTACCCGGATCCACGATCGTGTTAGTCGATATTGACGAGGAAAAATTGAACTTGATTTATGAAATCTTAAATCATGAAAATAAAATTAGGGGAGAAACATATAATATAGAGAAAACCTCAGACTTACAAACTGCTGTAAAGGATGCCGATTTTGTGATCTGCTCTATTGAACACGGAGATCGATTTAAATATCGCTGGATAGATCATAGAATACCTCATAGTTATGGAACTACAGAAATGATGGCTGAAAATGGAGGTCCCGGAGGATTTTTTCATTCAGCGCGACAAATACCTGAAATCGTAAAAATCGCTAAAGCAGCGTTTAAGGCAAATCCTCACGTGTTTTTCATTAATTATTCCAACCCAATGTCTCGAATTTGCTTAGCAATTAAAAGGGCCGTTCCAGAATTAAATGTCTTTGGCCTTTGTCATCAGATACACTTAATTTTGCCAGATCTTCCATATCTTCTTAACGATAATCTACAATCCGATAAGTTAGATAATTTATCTGCTGATGAAAAGAAAGAATTTCGCAAAGAGACTTATATAAATACCAAAATTACGGTTGGCGGATTAAACCATTTTGCATTCATACTCGGGTTAAATGACCTCAGAACAGGTGAAGATCTATTGCCCAAATTTAATGCAAGATGTATGAATTTTTACAAGGATAAATGGGATAGGTTCAAATATGGGGATTTAACATTTGAAATCTACAAGCGTTTTGGTTGGTTTCCCTATGTCGGAGATAACCATATCTGCGAATATGTACAAATTGGTTCAAACCATACTAAGTATGAGGATTTAGATGATTGGATCACAAGAATGGAACAAGGTAAAACTGGAACCAACAAGAAATACCAGAGATACTATAATAAACTTATAAAAGAGAAGTATCCTAGGAAAGGAATTCTGTTGAAGGGCCACTCCGGAGAGAGAGGCATACCAATTATCGAGGAAATTATAGAAGATAATAAAACCCACGAAATTGCGGTAAATATTTCAAATAAAGGGATAATTGAAAATCTCCCGCAGGATTTAGTCATCGAGTGCTCTGGAACCGTCGATAAAGATGGAGTCCAGGGGGTTAAACTAGGAAATATTCCGAAAAATATCGCAGCACTGTTAAGGATTGAAGCATCTATTCAAGATGTTTGTGTTGAGGCAGTTCTCAATGAATCAAAAGATCTTGCTATTGCCTGTATTGCCATGGACGTTAACTGCGGAAGTTTTGAAATGGCCGAAAACATATATAACGAGATGATTAAAGTACAAGGCGAATATTTGCCGAAATTTAAATGATAAAAAAATACTAGAAAAAAGGTTTTCATATAAAAATTCTAATAAATTT
>CAZRKO010000181.1:0-4177 GCA_964600445.1 uncultured archaeon | reverse complement strand
TAAAGTGAAGATTGTATGGAAACTTCAAGATATGGTAAAGGACAGAAATGGAGCTTTGGAATGGGATCGTTCGCTCAATGGTTCATCAATGGTGCGTTTAATGTATGGGTTTTTGCATTCTATTTTATAGCTGTGGGATTGCCTGTAAGTTACATATTAGCAGCCTTTGTGATCTGGACGATTTGGAACGCACTTAACGATCCCCTATTAGGGTATATCTCGGATAGAACACATACAAAATGGGGCAGAAGAAAACCGTTTATAATATTGGGGACTATTCCGATTCTTATCATTGAGATTATATTATGGATCCCTCCTACTGATAGCCATTTTATTACTTTTATTTATCTTCTTATAATGTTGATGTGCTTTGATACTTTTTACACTATGATCACATTCTTTGATGCCCTCTTCCCTGAATTATATGTCTCAGTGGAAGAAAGAGCCGAGGTAAATACCATAAAGCAAATTTTGGCGACATTAGGCCTACTTATGGCATTCTTAATTCCGGGTATGTTTATCGGAGACCTTACTATAAAAGAGGGTTATTTGATTAATGGGATCGTAACTTCGGTTATAATCGGTATTTCATTATTTATCGCAATTAAATGGGGTGTAAAGGAACGCGAAGAATTTAAATTAGACCATAAGCAAGAGTTTGGTTATGTTGAAGGGTTAAAAAAAGCGTTCAAAAACAGGGGATTTGTACTATATACTATCATGTTTTTCCTCTATGAATATGTATTACTCGTGCTCGCTACTGTAACGCCATTATATGCTCTGCACGTTCTTGGAATAACAAACACATTATTAATATCGCTCTTATTAGGTGTTATGTTTATCGTTGCGGTGCTTACTGTTGTGATATGGATGAAATTGGATATAAAATGGGGCAGTAGAAAAGCATATGCAGTCGCTATAATTGTATATTTCATAGCAACAATCCCAAATTTGTTCATAACATCGTATACTTTGGCACTAATAATGGTGACTTTTATGGGATTTGGATTTGGAGGTATGCTTTATTTCATTTATTTAATTGTAGCAGATCCAATTGACGATGATGAACTGAAAACAGGAGTACGACGAGAGGGAACATTTTTCGGCATTACCAATTTCTTTATGAGGCTCGCAATGATAATGTCCATTGTTACGGTTTCACTCGTATTTACATCAACAGGTTGGGAAACTTATACTCCTAATCCTGGTGCGGATATTATATTTGGAATCCGTGCTTTAATGGTAATATTCCCTGGTATTGCGTTAGGTATTACTCTTATCTGTTTGTATTTTTATCCTTACACCAAAGAACGCGTAGCAGAAATGAAATCTAAATTAGCAGAGTTACATAAAGAAAAGATGGAGCGCGTTAAAGCTCAATAGAATTAATGGAATAAATGTCTGTATAATAAATTTATTTTTTTTTTATTTTCATTTATTTTTTTTTAAATTAGCTATTCTAAAAAAAAAGGATTATAATTGATTAAGTGCTTGTTCAAAATCCAGGATTAGATCATCTGGATCTTCCAATCCCACAGAAAATCTAAAATGTGTTTTAGAAATGTTCATAGATCTGCGTTCCCATCTAGCAAGATCAATACCCGTCATCAGTCCTGTAAATTCTATTAATGAGGTGGTGTCACCGAGCGAAACTCCAACTTTAATGAGTTTTAACAGATTTATAAATTTGTTGCTCATCTCTTCTGTTTCCAGTTCGAAATCAACCATCCCACCGAATCCTTTCATTTGTTTCTTAGCAAGTTCATGCCCTGGGTGACCTTCCAAACCAGGATAGATAACTTCTCTAACTTTTGGATGCTCATTCAAATATCGGACAATCTTCATTGCATTTGAACAGTGCCTTTCCATCCGCATATTTAAAGTCCTAATTCCTCTAAGTATCAACCACGCATTAAATGGGCTCATAACCGGTCCTTGAGTTTCCCCCCAGAAATAGCGAATATTTCTTATGTCATTTTCAGCACCGATAACTGCTCCGCCTAGACAATCCCCATGTCCATTTATGTATTTGGTTAAACTCTCGATTACTAAATCTGCTCCTAACTCTAAGGGACGCTGAAGGGCTGGAGATGCCCATGTATTATCAACAATGCATTTACCGCCAACTTCATGTATCAAATCCGCACAGCTCTGAATATCAATTATATCATTTGTAGGATTAGCAGGTGTTTCAACGTAAATTAATTTAGTTTGGTCATCTATGGCATTTTTTACCTCATCAATATTACACATATTAATTCTTTTAAAATCTATACCCATTTGAGGATAGATCTTCGTAAAGAGCCGATATGATCCTGTATATTGATTTCTATGAATAATCATATTCGGAATTTTTTCGGGATTATTTTGTGGGAGTAATTCCTTGAGTTTCTCTGGTTTAACTCTCTCCACACGCTTCTGGAGAACACTCATACATGCAAGATGGACATCCGACATACCAGATGCCACTGAAATTGCTTTCTCTCCCCGATGGAGGGTTGCGAGTTTTTGATCTAAAGCAAATAAAGTAGGATTTTCTGTTCTCGAATAAAAATAACGATCTTTTAACATTTCATCAAAAGTTTTAAATGTATAAGATTTTGTCGCATAGATTGGCGGACGAATACTATGCGAAGTTTCAGGGTAAGGATCTTCTCCTGCCCTTAGTATCTGTGTATCAAAACTCATTTTATCCCAAAGTTCCCGATTTATTTTATCATTTTCTCTTGGAATTAATCTTATATCTTTTTCTTCTTCTCCCATGGTAATCAGTATAATGTAATTTTTAAACTGTACTTGGTTTTATATAGTAAGTGAATAAATATTAAAATGAAAGGAATTATAAATTCTTGAAGTTTTAAATCATCATTAATCTAGTTTTATTCCGGGTACCGAATCAGTACTGGCTGATTTGTCCATTCCTTCCGCTTTTTGATAGTCATCCATTGTTCGGGATGCGACTTTCTTCGTATATTCTGCTAATTTCTTTTCAACGTTAGGATTTAAACCAGGACCCATTTGTTTCTGCAGAATTTCTTCTACTTTCTCGTTAGCGTTTTGTATTATATCTTTAGCTCCCCTTTTTTTCCATGTACCGCGCCGATCTCTATCTGCTAATTTTGGGACGAATAATTCTTTCCTTATATTCTTTACAGAATGTTTAGTTCCCAAGAAATTTCTTGTTGTACTAACAATTTTCTTTATCTCTTCCATTGCGATTGTATCCTCATTGACCCGAACTCCTTCCATCCCTCTTTTAATTATATCAATTAATTCATCATCTATTACAAGTAACTCTAAGGCTTCAGATAGAGATGACTCATATGTTCCCGCACAAGTAATATAATTTACGCCAGAATTAGCAGCACACAATAAAGTCATAAATCGCTCATATCCATTTTGGATATCAAAAACTTTTGATTCTGTGACTGCTCCGGGCCCTCGAGAAGGAATATTATAGAAACGGCCTAACTGTGCAAAGGCTGAAGTAATTAATCCTGTTTCTATAGAACCCCATGCTACATTGCCAGTTGGAGGATCCATAGGTGTCGACATTGTGGAATAAAAAATAGGCGCACCTCTATTTATTAGTTGAGTTAATGTGATAGATGATAATATTTCCATATTAGTCTGGGTTATTAATCCTGCTAATGTAACCGGCGCAGTTGAGCCAGCACTAGCAGCAGGGGCGATAATAGTCGGCTGTTTATATTTTGCCCATACAAAAAGACCATTCAACATAATTCTGGTTAACATTAGGGGGCTTGTAGGATTAAAGAATCCTACCAATCTAGGGTGTTTTATGAGTTCCTCATCCCCCCCTACAATAATAGAGGTTAAATTCATCATATCTTGGGATGCCAAACCTCCATAACACCCTAAACCATATGGTTTGCGACTATTTTCTGCCCAAGCTTTTATCGCATGGCAATGTAATTCCAAAAACGGAACATCATTCGGCCATACATCCACATGGGAACACATGATATTTTTTAGGCTATCAACGATTCTGATTTGTTTGATCGTGTCCTCCATAATTGTTTTCCGTACCCCTCGCTTACTTTCGGGATCATAGATTTTTACAGGTGTTCCAACTGTAGCAAATTGGGTTGTTTTTGTATTTACAGTAAAAGAAAATGATCCATCTGGCCCCCATAAAGTAAAAGAATCAGGGACA
>CAZRKO010000180.1:0-4191 GCA_964600445.1 uncultured archaeon | reverse complement strand
TTATGGCAATACCAATTGTAGTGCTATTTGATTTAGATGGAGTTGTATTAACTCAAAAAGCACTCGAATATACTGCTTTAATACAACTTAGAAAGACGTGGTACAAGTGGCAAAACGTCGAGAATTTACGACTTATCGATTTTGCTAGAATATTTGAGGAAACCGATTCTGATAATAGACTTAAAGCCCTCAAAGAAGTTAATAAGGCATACAAATCTATTATTCCAAATAGATGTAAAAGGTTACTGTTTTTTATTAGATTTAGACGTTCTTATAAGAAATATGAGAAAATCTATGAAGATCTAAAACCACAATTAAAAATTATTTTAAATAAGTTCAAAAATCATGGAATTATTTCTGGGATTGTTTCAAATACAAGTGGAAAGAGATTGAATTTTTATAGACAAAAATTTCATTTGGATGAGTATATAGCTGTATTTATTTCGCGAGATAATGTCCCTATACGTAAGCCTCACCCTTATCCAATAATTTTAGCATTAAAATTAATAAAAGAAAGATTTAACATTCGTAGTATTAATAAAAAAAAAGTATATTATATAGGGGATCTCCCTTCAGATATTAAATGTGCTAAAGCTGCGAATGTAAATAGTATTGCATTACTTTCAGGTCATGGTACTAAAGAGGAATTGAAAGATTCAGAACCAAATATAATTCTTCAAGATATAAATGATATATTGGATATTGAACCATTCAATAAATTGTCATTAGAGTAGTTATTCTGGAGATTGCCCCTTTCAAAAAATTATTATTCGAGCAAATATAAAAATATATTGATATGTTTAATTTCGAAGATTTTCAAGATTATGAAAAGATTGAACCAATAGTTATAAGACTAAATAAGCTCTTGGATAAAGAAAAAATAGATAAAATCCCCAAAATTGTAAAAAAACTTGAAGATTTATTAGAAGATAAAGATCTCCTAGTCCCAACAACATATATCTTAAGTGTTTTAGCTGAAAATTACATTGAACTGATTTCAGAGGATTTAATTAGGAACATTGAATCATTTATTAAAACTAAGGAGAATGAAAAATTAAAGATTAATACAATGATTATCTTAGGCTTTTTCATTCTTGAAAATCCCAATTTTATTAAAAAATATTTTTCTTTATTTGTTGAATCATTAAAGGATAAATCTGAGGATGTTAGGGATAACGCTCATTATTTTTTACAAGAGTTTATAAAAAACGCACCATCATTAATGAGTTCTCATGCTAATATAATTCTAGGCTCCTTAAAATCAGAAAATAAGAAAGAAAACATCATTTCTCTATTAAATTTTTTTAAATATCTTACAAGTTTGGATTTTAAACAGCTTTATAGCTTCAGAGTAATTGCAAAAGAGTTATTGTTAAGGGATTTTAGCGATAAGACACCAGAAATTTTTAGGATTTTAAAAGATTTAGTTAAGCAATTTTTTCCATCATTAAAAGATGTTGATTTTAAATATTTAAAAATAAATGAATTGATCAAATTATTAGACAATCAATTTTTAATGAAAAAACTTAATATTTCTAAGATAGCTAAAGAAAAAAACATCGATATTAAAAGTTATATAGAAAAGATTAAGAAGACACGCCTTAAAGATATTGAAATCTATTTCTATATAAAAGATCAAACAAAAAATGAAATTCTCTTTTATGAACTCGAAAAAAATAAGCTACACACTGTTTTTAATGAAAATAATAAAATCTCAAATCAAAAATTAAAGCAATCATTCTCTCAAGTAATAGAAAACGATTCAGAATTAAGGAATTTCATAAATACATTACTTAAATTAAACTTTATTCAAGGATACTTCTCAAAATTTTATTTTTATCCTTACCAATACCTGAAATCTGATATTTATAATCAGTTTCAAAATAAAGGACTTGTAAATCTGAAAAAACATTATAATTATTTACCTCCTGAATTAGTTCATGATATTATTATTGAGATGAATCAAGACTTTTTAATGGGAAAAACTATGCAAGTTTATTATTCTTTAAAGAAAATAAAACAGCAAATTAATAGAGTTGCGGCTAACAACAGCGTTATAGACCTTAAATCTTATAGACAGAAGTTATTAGAAGAAGATTTTATTAAATTAATCAAAAACTTACCCCAAGATTATTTAACTAATTTTCATAAGGGAACTTCTTGGTTAACCAATATTGGAAAGATTCGAGTTGAAAATGAATTAAACAATTCAAAATTAATTGGATTTATAGATATTATTAAAATTTCAGAAAAATTGAAAATTAATAAGTTATTATTAATGGACATATTAATCTTAAATATTGATCCAAGAAGTGGGATATGGGATAAAAATAAAGAGATTTTTTACTTTTCAAAATATTTAAATGACCGAATTGAAGAAATTAATCTAATTTCGGATGACATTCATAAAAAAGAGCAAATAAATAGAGTTGCCGAAGAGCTCAATATAGATATTGATCATATTCTATCTAAGATTGATGAAAATCTAAAATCAATTGGGGAAGAAATAAAAAATAAAGATGAGATATATATTTTTGAATACACTGAGAAAACTGGAATGACTTATGATGTATTTTTCAGCTTTATTAATGAGCTAGGATTAAATTACTTTATAAAAGGAGATCAGCTGATTATAAACCCAAAAAAGATAGAAGAAACAAAAAATAGCATCAAATATAACTTAATTGACAGTTCAAAATCTGCTAATCTTATATCTTTAGGTAATTTTGAAATTAATTCAGGTTTGATAAAAGAACTGATTGAAGACTTAAAGAAAGATGGCAAGTTAAAAGGGATATTCCATGAGGAAGCTGGTGAAATTGTTTTTTATACATTAAAGGGAATTTGTAATTTGATGTTAGAAAATAGTTTTCTCTTTTCATTCGAAGATCTTTTTTATGGAAAAGAATTAGATGAGGAAGAAATTAGCTTTTTGAAAGAAATTTTAGAAAATCTAATAAAAGAGAGGAAATTAAAAGGTACTTTTGATTCTGAAACAAATACATTTTCAAGCGAAGAACTCTTGTTTGAATTTGATTATAATACTGTAGTTGATGATTTAAGAAAAGTTGTGATTAATCACACAAAAAGATTTAATATTGAATTTCAGAAAATAAAGAATATTTTATCTAAACGCAATGAAACGATTTTTCCACAAGAGATAAAAATCATTCAAGATACAATTGATAGAATAAATCTTACTTATGTAAAATGGAGAGCTCAATTAAATGCTTATGTAACTGAAGCAAATAAAGAATTACTCAAAGAACAAGGATACAGTTTTAAGAGATATCAAAATTTACCAGCCGATAAAAAAAAAGAAGTAAAACTTTTTAAGGAAGATCCAGATGTTTATGACCTTTTGGATAGATTTGCACAATGGGTTAAAATTTTTAACGAAATTGAACAAAACTATGGAAAAATGATTTTTCTTCAAAAGAGATTGATAAATAACCCAAAAGATGAAGATGCTAAAACTAATCTTGATGAATTGCTGATATATTTAAATTTAAATACTTGATTGATTTTTATCTTCTACTTTTTAACTCTATCAATTTGACTGATGAATTCTTCAATATCAATCTTATTTTCTACTTTAATTTTATAAGTTTTTGGCTTCACAATACCATTTGCTTCAAGGATACCTTCCTTTGCGAGGAAATCAAGCGATCGCCAAATGAAATTAATCTTAGACCGATTCGAAGATTTAATATTATAGCATCTTCTAATTCTTTTTGTATTTACAAGAGCTATATTGTTATCCATTAATTTATTAATAGCCTCAAGCGTTTCTTTAAGGTTTTTCAAAAAAAAATCCATCTAAACAAAGTACCTCTTAATATCACTAAATTGAGTTATAAAATAATTTCAAACGGTTAAATTATTCAAGTAAAATATTGGGTTTATAAGTATAATTGATTAATGTAGTATATAAAATTATATTTTTTTGGGTTTATATAGTTTTTTTCTTGTCAAAAAAATTCTTTTTAAATAGAGTATGATCTTTGAATAATAGCTAACTTTTTAACTCTTCCAAAACGCTTGGAACTATAATGAAAGGACACTCAAGATAGTGTTTAAGTCTCATCTCCAGATTTTCAACCGTTCGCATCCCGAACTGCGTTTGATACAGTTTATTAATCTTTCTCATGGTCGATTCATCGACTACTTTTATCGCCTTAACATTCTTTA
>CAZRKO010000179.1:0-4239 GCA_964600445.1 uncultured archaeon | reverse complement strand
GAAGTACACACTTTTAACGATCTGAAAAACCCAATCTGGTATCTTAATATAGAAATTTACATCGTTCTTTGGAGCATTATATACATCACAGCTTTAAGTTCTCTGCTTATTATAAAATTTGTCTTACTTAAAAAAAGAAAAGAATAAATTTATTATTGCACTTGAACAAATTATCTAAACACTTATTAACAAAAAATTAACTTTAATAATAAATACCTTTACGATTTTAAATCCCCCTCTGGAATTAATAAAATAAAATTACTTCCTTTAGAATAATCTCCTTTAATCCTATTCTCAACCCATATTTTTCCCTTATAGGTATTGACAATTATTTTTATTAAAGACAAACCTAAACCCATTCCATTGGCACTTTTATCTTTAGAATGCCCTCTTAAAAAAATTAATTTTTTTCTAGAATCATTAATTCCTATTCCGTTATCCAAGAATTCTATTTTACAATAATTTATCTTTTTTATTTGCTCTTTGGAAATCCTAATGATGATTTCAACCAATGGTTTTTTATTATGTCTTACAGCATTATGTATTATATTTTCAAACACATCTACTAAAAGTTCGTTAGCTTGAACATATAGCTTTTTACCGATTGAATTAATTTGAATATCAATATTTCGTTCTGGGTAAGCTTTTTTTACTAATATAATTGTATTTTTTAAAACTTTACACATTTCGGTTTTTGTGACAGAAATTTTAGTTTCTTTAAGCTGAGAAAGTTTTCGAATATTTAAAACTAAATTTGCCCCCCGTTTGACTTGGTTTTGAACCATTTCGTAGATCTCATTTAAGTCTTCCAGTTTTTCTGCGTTATTTAAATATAATTGACTAAGCTGCATTCCTGATAGAATACTTTGTAAAATATTATTAATATCATGAGTAATCAAGTCTTTGTAAAATTCTGCCCGACTATAAGCCTCACGATAACTTTCTTCTGATTTTTTTAATTTAACATTGTAAAGGGCAAAAGCTATGTCATCCGCAACTTCTTTAAATAATTCTTGCTCATCTTTCTCCTCAATCATTTCTCTAGGAAGAGAAACAGTTAACCATCCGAAAATTTTTTCATTATATTCTAACCGAACGGCCATTACTGCTCGCCCCTCATAAATTTTTGATAAAGGACACCCTACGCAAAATACATTTGGATCATCAATAGTTAATACATCAGATTGGGATAATACTTTTCTCTGGCATTTTATAATCTCTCCCTTTTTAAGCATAACTAATAGAGGTAAAAACTCTTCTCCTAAACCTGCCTCAGCGGTTGATATTAAATTACCTGACTTATCTAAATGGACAATCCAAGCATGAAAATATCCATGAGTTTTAATGAGATTATCACAGAGACCTTTAAGTCTCTTCTCTAGGTTCTTTTCTTTAGTGATAAGCTGATTTACTTTTCTTATAGCTCGCAATATAGAATTTATATGAGCTATTTTCTCCTCCGCCTTCTTGCGTTCAGTGATATCATGGAACATTTCTAATTTAGATATACTACCGTCAGGATTTTTCAATGGTGTATCAATGAGGTCATATAATTTTTGGTTCTTAGGCGAATACCATTCCCATCTAACAGTTTTTCCCATGAAAACGTCCAGATTTTTACACCATGAACAGACCTCTTGACTGTCATGAAAATATTCATAACATTTTTTATTTTCGAATGAACCAAATTCTTTTTTGAGAGATTGATTTACATATTCAATATCATATTGCTGGTTAACGATATATACTCCATCCTCCATAGAATCTAAAATATTGGTTAAATTATTTCGTTGATACTTCAGTTCTTCTAGCATTGATATATTATCAATAGTCGTCCCAACCAATCCCATAAGAGCTAGATAAATATTGAGTAAATATTTTGGTAATGATTCCGTTCTCTGATGGCCAATTACCATTACACCTATTATTTGTTTAGCTTTTTTTATAAGTAATAATACTATAGCATATGATTCGGGGATATTGATTATTTCAGAGGCAAAAAAGCCACTATCCATAACCTGAGCTAATGGTTCTTTAACTTTTTCAAATATTTTTTTTGAAAATTGATTATTCATGAAATTTTTTTGATGTTCAATTATCTTTCCGTCGTATCCCAATTCATAAAAATAAGCAAAATCTGCTTTATAAAATTCTCTTATTAGTTTTTCGAGATGAATCCAAATACCTTCATATGTTGTTAGAGTTGCTAGGTATTGAGCAGTCTTGATGAATGCGTTAAAATATTCACTTTCATTATTCAATGAATTTTTCATAATTTAGTAGCACTCACCATCGCTATTATATTGTCTGGGTTTGATTCTGGCGGAATTTCACAGCCAGATGAAAGAATAAACCCACCTCGATTGGCAAATAAATCTAGTAATTTTTGAGATTCCTTTAAGATTTCTATGGGTGTTTCTTCAATGAAAGACAAACTCTTAATATTACCATCAAGACAAGTTTTAGGTAATAATTTCTGGGCATCCAAGGGGTTAACATAATAATCGAAATCTGCTATGTCTACACCGATTTCGGGATAATAAGGTAAAATAGAACCTGTATGACCTGCTGTATGTAGCCAATTAGCAGCAGCACCTGCCTTTTTAAATGCTGAAAATATCTCTTTAAGGTGTAGTAAAATGAATTCACGGAAAAATTGATGAGGGACTACTGCTGGTGAACCAAATGGCTCGAATACAACTGGTAAATGGACACCTGCATCAATTTGTGCTAATCCGAATTTAATTGAAACTTTCTTGGAGAAATCTAATATTCGAGAAAAAGTTTCTGGTTCGTCTATTGCCAAATAAAGTGCGTTTTCAGCCCCAAGCAATTGACCTGTTAATGTCATAGGTCCTAAAACGCACCCAACTATTAATATTTCATTACTTAACTGATCTTTTAAAATTTCAACCGCTTTTAGCAGTTCAGGCATTCTTTTCGCTTGATAAGGATCTGGTATTGATAGTAAATCAAAATCAGTGGTATTAGAAAGCACCCATTTTTTTATTAATGGATAATGATCCTTTTTATAATCTAAAATAGAACCCATAGCCTCTGTTTCTACACACACATCCATTAAAGCAAAAACAGCATCATATTTATAACGTTGTAAGGCATTAATTTGACAGCGCGCAAGTAGTTCTCCGTCTCTAATATAATCATGTAATGGAACTTTAGAAATAATAGCAGCATGCCCGAAAACTTGTGGTATAACAGGTACGCGATCTGGTGTCTCAAAATTTATTGCTTTCATTATACGCTCTATTGAATTCATAATTGCACCTCTAAATCTCTTTCAAATACTTTAAACCATCAAAGACAGTCTCAGCAACGAAATCAACATTTAAATTTTTTGCGGTAGATTGTTTTAACGCACCTCCACCTGCAACGATCTTTATATTGATTAAATCTTTCTGGGCTAACATAGATTTGACCTTTTGGACTTTAGGAATAATTGTTGATATAAGTCCACTGATAAATATAGCATCTGCTCCTTCCTTTTCTGCAGTATTTATTATTTCTTCTATAGGGCAGTTATTTCCACAGTCAATTACCCGATATCCTCTCCCTATTAGCATTATTTTAACAATATTCTTCCCAAGATCGTGAATATCGCCTTCTAGAACACCTATGACAATCGTGCCTTTTATTTGAGAGGGGAAAATACCTTTTGGATATAACTCTCTTACAATTGCCATTATTGCACGTCCTGCCAGCATTATTTCTAGCAAGTTAAAGTGTTCTATCGTGCATTTTTCATTCAACTCCTCGATTACTTCCCCAAATACCTCTATAATTATTCTTTCAGGCTTTATTTTTCCATTACGAAGCTTTTTAACCTTTATTATAGCTTTAGAGACATCGCCATCTAATATTGCATCTATTAAAGTTTTTGTATTCATACTACCAATTTTTTATGATTATCCCCATTATTTTATATCAATTATAGCAGAATTATTTTGATAAGTTAGTATACTTTCTAATATATTATGGGGCAAGTAAATTTAAATTTTTTCATGAGTAAAAAGTTTAATTAAGTAGAAAAGGAGTTATCTAATATATAAATAATTGAACAAATAAACCATTTAATTTTATTTAGATTTGGTGTAAAATTATGAATTATTGAAAAAAGCATTTTAATTATTTTTTAATAAGCAATTAAAAATTAATCTGAAAATTTAAAAAAAAGAAAAGAATAAAATAACATTTTATCAAAATCAAATTTTATCTTCCTTC
>CAZRKO010000178.1:0-4299 GCA_964600445.1 uncultured archaeon | reverse complement strand
GAAGAAAGCATTGAGCTTTTAGAAGAAAATAACTATGAAATATCTGCTACCACAGTTCTTGCAGTTAGATTTTCTGAAGATCTTAATTCTTTATTTGATATTGCAAAGGTTTTGGGAGACAATGAAGTAAATATTGAATATCTGTATATGACTGTAGTTAATGGTGAAACTCTTATGATTGTAAGAGTAAACGATAATGACAAAGCACAAGAGTTGCTTAAGAAAGAAGGACTTATTTTGGTTGCAATTGAAGATCTATAATCTATCTTAATTGTTATTTTATGAATCGTTCAATTGAGTAATTTTTTATTTGTATAGATAAACTCCCTTATCTTTAAGGGCTTGACTTGCTTTATCTACATCACTAACATGAATAATTAGCACATTGGTCTTTTTTATAAAGCTGCTATAAAGAAAATCAATGTTAACTTCATTATCTGCTAAAATTTTGGCTACTTTTTCAATTTCCTCAGAACTACTGGGATTATGAGGGAGTAATACTCCAATTACGTTTTTGGAAGTAATTTCATAATCTTTTTGTTTTAAAAGATTCAAACATTCTTCAGACTTATCAACTATGAATAAACATAAACCTGGAACTTGAGATACGGTTATTGACCTTATTGAAATATTATTATCATGAAGCATTTTTGTAAATTTTACAAGCTCTCCTGGTCTATCGATAAGGTGAACCGAAATTTGAGTTAATACCATTTTTAATTTTTCTCACTAAATTGAATGTAACTTTACTTTACTCTTCTAAAAATTTAATAATAATATAAATATATTTCGAAATTCTAATGTGGTAAAAAATTGAAAGGGGGTAAAATGTATTTTTCTCATTTACTTTGACAACTTTTTTAATAGTGGATATTTAAGAAGAAAAGAAATAAAATTAAAAACTAAAAAGAATTTATTTTACAAAATATTTAGTCAGATTATTTATTTAAAAGCCCATCTATTTTATTTTGATAAATAGCTAAGTTTGTCATGGCAACAGATATCCGTGGTAAAAGTTATTTAAAGAGTGAAGATCTAATTACAGAAAAAAATAATTATAATGCATTGATCGTTGGGATAGGCGGTACGGGTACAATTCGCGCAAGTATGATTTTAGGATGGTCTGCATTACAAGAGGGTTTCAAAGTCCGTACAGCCGAGACTCATGGAATGTCACAGCGCGGAGGCTCAGTTTCTTCTTATTTACGTTTTGGAAAAACACTTGAGAGTCCGTTTATGGTTGAAGGTGATTTGGATGTGTTAATAGCATTTGAAATTTCTGAGGCTTTAAGAAATCTACACTTTGTAAATGAAGATACTTTTATTATTGTTTCGAAAAACAGCGTTGTTCCTCCCTCTGTACTTACACATCGTTCACTAAAAATAGATAGTAATATATGTGTTGGTTGCGGAAATTGTATAGCTTACTGTATTCCTAATGAAATATATAGACAATCAGATGATAGCAATTTTTACACTTTAATGACAGGTCCTACTCGAATGGTTGTGAATGGGTATTGTAGAGTTTTAGATTCATGTACTGGCTGTATTCAATGTATAATTGATAAAGTCTGCCCTTTTGGAGCAATAGAAGCTTTTAATGAGTGGGAATATGTTGATGTCAGTTTAATCGAAGAAGATATCAATTCTGTATCAAAAAATGTGATAATAATAGATGCGAATAAAATTGCGATTGATGCGGGAAATATTTTGAC
The DNA here is from genome assembly GCA_964600445.1 of uncultured archaeon. Lineage (GTDB taxonomy): Archaea > Asgardarchaeota > Lokiarchaeia > Sigyniarchaeales > SOKP01 > LW40-45. The sequence continues at coordinate 2,584 of CAZRKO010000178.1, read as the reverse complement.
TGCAAATGTAGTACTCTTAGGAATTTTAGCAGGAGTTAATATCATTCCGCTTTCTGAAAAAATTTTAAAAGAAACTGTAAAAAGATTTGTCCCTAAAAAAGCCATAGATGTAAATATTAAAGCTTTTAATATAGGATTTAAAATTGGCAAAGATTATAAAAAGAAATAAGAAACACAATAACAATTCTGTTATTTATTTAAATTATTAATTTAATTGTTTAAAATTACAATGTAAATTGGTGTAAATTATAACGAGAATTCCATTTTATGCATTAGATAAGCCTGGTGAGAAAGGAGTCGTTTTAGGAAATGAAGGGATTGCAAGAGGTGTTTTTGAAGCGGGTATGATTGTGGCTTCTGGCTATCCAGGAACACCTTCCTCAGAAATAATGGAAGCTTTAGTCGAAATTCATAAATATCACCCCAATTTTGAAATTGAATGGTCTACAAATGAAGCTGTGGGATTTCAAGTAGCATTAGGAGCTTCAATGTGCAATGCGAGATCATTTGCATGTATGAAACACGTAGGATTAAATGTAGCTGCTGATGCTTTTATGACTGCTACTTATGCCGGGGCCCATGGTGGTTTTGTTGTCCTTTCTGCCGATGATCCTAATTGTTATTCTAGCCAAAATGAACAAGATAATCGATATTATGGTTTGCATGCATTATGTCCTATTTTTGAAGCAATAAATATACAGGAAGCTAAGGATATTATAAAATATGCTTTTGATTTCTCCGAAGAGTTTCAAACATTAGTCATGATGCGAACTGAAACTCGATTAAATCACGCTCGAGGTGATTTAATACTAGGTGAAATAAAAAAGATTGAGGGGAGGACTTATGATTTCGATAAGGATAGAGCTCGATGGACTTTTCTACCCTCAAATGCAAGAATACAAAGGCTAAAACAAATAGAAAGAATTAATATATTGAGAGATTTTTCTGATAAGTTTCCGTTCACTAAATTGGATGTTAAAGATGGAGCAAAAATCGGTTTAATATCATCAGGAATACCATATTCCTATGCCAATGATGCACTTTTAAAATTAGACTTGACAGAGAAAGTATCAACTCTAAAATTAGGGATGGTCTTTCCCCAACCAGAAAAGCTGATGGCTACATTATTTGAAAATTCAGAAAAAATAATTATTGTTGAACAATTAGAGCCATTTTTAGAAGATTTTGCTAAGAAACTAGCCTTTGAATTGGATGTAAATGTTGAAATAGTAGGAAAAAAATATTTTCAGAGAAACGCTGAATTAACCCTCAATAAGGTTATAGATGGAATTACAAAGTTTTTAGAAATACCAAATCCTTTTGTTGATTTACCCGTTAAAACAGAGGGTTTGCATATTGCTTCTCCACGCCCTCCCGTCTTATGTCCAGGCTGTTCACATCGAAATACTTATTATGCGTTAAAATTGATGGAACAGAAGTTAGGTAAAAATTTCGTTTATTCATCAGATATAGGTTGCTATACTTTAGGTTTTTATAAACCATTGGAAGCTATAGATACATGTATATGTATGGGGGCATCTATTGGTATGGCAAATGGAATAGCAAAACTACATAACGGTCCTGTATTGGCGATCATTGGAGATTCAACTTTTTTTCATACTGGGATACCCGGATTAGTTGATGCAGTTTATAATCAAAATAATGTATTAGTAATCATTATGGATAATAGTACAACTGCTATGACTGGTTTTCAACCACATCCCGGTACAGGCATAAAAATTACAGGTGAACCGGGTACCAAAATTCCTTTAGAATCAATAGTACGAGGAGCGGGAATCACGGAAGACCATTTATGGATCGTTGATGCAAATGATCTAGAGCAAACTACAAAAGCAATTGAAGAAGCTGTCAATACCAAAGGACCGAGGGTTATAATTTCACGCCATCCATGCGCTTTACTTGAAAGATCAATTCATAGAGATAAAAAGATTATTCCTGTTCAAATAAATTCTGAGAAATGTAACACTTGTATGATTTGTATTAAAAATTTTGGCTGCCCTGCTATAACTTTAGATGATGGAAAAGTAACTATAGTTGAAAGAAGTTGTAATGGATGCGGAGTCTGTATAAAAATCTGTCCGTTTGAAGCCATAGATTTTAAAGAATAAAATCTGATATTAAATATCGAATAAGGTCAAATTTAAAAGATTTAAGCTTCTATTTAATTATATTTCGTATTCATCCCTATCAACATCTTAATAAATTTGGTTTATCTTATGATATTTCCAAAAAATTTGTGTACAAAAAAAAATAATGGGATAATTTACTTTATATAAAATAATTTTTTCTAAAAAAAATTAAAAATAAATTTTTTTTTTTAATTAAATTTATGCGTTTTTTTCACATTTATTTTTAAATCTATAAAGTAAGGTTAAAAGAATGATTCCTAATCTATAGAATATTCATATCGCAAGCTAATTGATTGAATAATTAAATCCAGCGTTCATAAAATTTACGTAAATTTTATATATCTGAAAAACTATATATAAATCTGAAAAAGATTTTTTTTTTCAATCGTAGTGGAATGTTTGTTTTTAGCCCATAATTTATTCCTCCACTAATA
>CAZRKO010000177.1:0-4317 GCA_964600445.1 uncultured archaeon | reverse complement strand
TTTATAGAACTTCTTAAGGATCCCGCATTGAATGATAAATATGGGGAAAGATTTACTGTCCTTAAATCCGAGTTTCAGAGCCCTATTTTTTTCGATTGCCCACATGTAGTTTTTGTTTCCTCACCAATAGATACGGATATTGAGGCAAATAACATTGGAATTATTGTTTCATATGGTAGGCTAGCGGCACATGCACTTGGCTTAGGCACTTGCTGGAATGCTTGGACTCAAATTGCTTTAGCATCAAATCCCGAAATAAGGAAAATAATTGGCATTACTTTTTCAAAAGTAGGTGTTTTTACTATAGGATATCCAGATGTGAAATTCTACCGTACGGCCCCACGTTCTATGAAACAGATTAAAGGATTAGAAAATCTAAAATTAGGAAAAAATTAAAAAAAGAAAGGAAAAAAAAAATTATAACGTAATTTATTGATCTAATTTGTTTCCACATAAAGCACAATAGTTAACATCTGGTCTATCTGTGAAGTTTGCCCCACAATTAGGACAATAATTAACTTCTTCTGTTTGAACTGGTTTTATCTTTGGTTGATCTGGAGGATTCATTAAGGAAGCGATAATTACATGAAAACCGAAACCGATACCCCATCCAATTATTGCAAATGCGCTCCATGGGAAACGACTATATAACACATTTATAACGATTAAAAAGATGCTTACTGAAATATAAAACCAAGCATGAGTGATAAAGAATGCTCCAAAATAAAGTCGTTGCCTAATCTTTGAAAGAAATTGGATTTTATTATTATAAGATAAATACAGTATGATATGCCATCCGCATGCAAAACCCGAACCAAAAAATGGATACAGGGGCCAGAAGAATCTTAATCCCGTTCTACTTACTCTAATAGCCCATATTAACGTTAATAAACCCATAACTGAGAAATATAAAAAGGCATGAAGCGTAGTTGGTGTACGTGAAAATATCCTCGCAAAACCTTTTAATTGTTCAGGAGGGTTATCTTTATTTTGGGTTATTACTTCGTTTTTATAACTTGTTATAGCTCCTTGACTCATTTTTTAAACACTTTTTAATTTTTTTTCCGAATTAAAATGTTGGTTTTGTTTAATTTTTATAGGGAACTGTATTATATATGAGAATTGGAGTCCATTTTTTATTGACTTTAAAATTTTGCTCGTTTATTCTAAATAACTAGCTTAAGATACTTAAAGCAATTAAGAAAATTTATAAAAAAATAATAAAAAAAAAGTAGTTAAAATATAAATTAATCTACGCCGCTACCGCATAAAGCGCAGTGTTTGATTCCTTCTCTATCTCCAATATCTTCTCCACAATTATGACAAAAATTAATTTTTGTTTTTTCAAGTTCTATTGGTTTAAATTCAAGAGAACTGCTAGCATTATTTTTTTGTAGCTGGGAATTTGAACTATTTTGGGGATCGTTCAATTGTTTTGGTAAACATTTTGTTTCACAATGAATACAGCGGTCTTTTTTCTTATCTATATGATATAAAATATAAATTACAAGTCCAAGTCCAGTAAACGCCAAAAGAAATGCCAATAAAAAACTAAAATCTTCTCTCATTGTAAGAGTATTCTTTTCACAATTTGGACAATACATCATTAACATTATTTTACCTCCATATTTTATAATTCATTTCTAATAACATCTTTAATTTAAAAGTAGAATAAGTAATATTAGAATAATTTAGAGTCCAATCTTTGTAAGATTGAAACAAATAGATAGGAAGCTTTTAGAAGATATTAAATTTTACTCCCACAATTTGGACAAAAGCTTTGCTTTTTTTCATCCAATTTAGCCCCACATAAAGGGCAATAGTTAGCTTGTTCTCCCTCTACTATTTCAACTGGCAATACTTGTTTTTTTTCCTGCTGTTGATAAGATATCTGTTTTGGAGATGGCGTTTGTTGATCTAAAAAAGTAACTACCTCTGTTCCACAATGGACACATCGATTTTTTGGCCTCGAATAATAAATAATTAGGTAAATAATCAATCCTATTCCCGCGGTAAAAAGTAAAAGTATTATTGCTAAACAAGTATCAAAATCTTGGCGGGATAGTAATACATTCTGTTTGCAATGCTCACAATAACCTATTGGAGTTGATGATGACATAATTAATTAAACTATTATCTGTATCTAATAAATTTAAAATAAATATTATGATATTAAAAATGACTTTATTATATATTACTATAAAAAGTAATATATCTTAAAAGAGACCATATTTTCATTAAATTTTATTTAATTGTAAAACTATTAATTTTGAATTAATTTGAAGAAGAAATTTTTCATTGTAATAGATGGAATTGATGGTGCTGGTACTACCACGCATAGTAGTCTACTTGCTGGATTTTTAGAGGGCAATAGTTTTAAAAACCTTCAAATCCACTTAACTCAAGAACCCTCAAATAGTGATATAGGGCAAATATTAAGAAAATTTCTGAAAAATAAAGCCATTCCACCTTGCACTGATGCTCTTTTATTTGCAGCAGATCGAAGTCTACATTACTATAACGAAATCAAGAGAAAAATAGATGAAGGTTATATTGTTATTTCAGATCGCTATATTGAAAGTTCTATAGTATACCAATCAGTTCAATCTGATGAGATTTCAATCGAATGGGTAAAAGAAATAAATAAATTTGCTGGTGAACCAGATTTAACTATAATTTTAGACATCAATCCTAAAATTTCTCTCGCGAGAAAAACTCAAGAAGATCTTGAAAAATTTGAAGATACAACTTTTCTTGATAAGGTTAGGGAACTTTACCTCAAAAGAGCAGAACAAAAAGGGTACTATATAGTTAATTCAGATGATATAATAGAAATTGTCCAAGAAAAAATTCAAAAAATTGTTATTGAGAAATTGAAAGGATAAAGGATTAATTTGTATTCTAATATTAAATTTATAGATTAATTATCGATAAAATAATCAAGTTTAGATTCAAATTGGTAAAAAATAATTCAATTAAATCAGATTTCTTTAATAAGGAAAGACTGTTTAATTATGTAAAAAAGTTTTCTTTTCCTCGGTTGGCTGGAACTGAAGGAGAACGGAAAGCCGTAAAGCTCACTGTAAAGTCTTTTAAGGAAATTGGATTTGATGATGCTCAAATACAACAGGAGCCTTTTGAATTTTCTGACTTTTACTCTACTACTCTCATTAAATTAATAATGATTGTCAGTCTAACTTTTATGTTAATAGTAGTTTTATTCGTCTATATCAACCCCTTTATTGGTATAGGATTAATTGGTGGTATGGTTATGTTGGTATATTTAATTTTAAGGGGACTAAAACATCCAGAAAATCCTGGGTTTTGGGGAAAATATTATGGTACAACTTTTAAAGCTACTAATGTTTTTATTAAAATCCCTGTTAAATCTAAACTTCAAAAAAATGCGGGAAATATCATAGTATCAGCTCACATTGACTCAAAATCACAAACATTAAAAACCTTTTGGAGGGTATTAGCTTATAAAATCTGGTTAAATGGAGGGATATTACTTGGCGTTGTATACATTATATTTCTCACATATCAAATATTAAGATTATTTTCTGCCTACTTTTTAGAGCAATTAGCTTTCATCGAGAAAATCATTATATTTTTAAATATTTCACTCTGGATATTAACCGCTTTAGTCTCATCTTCAAATATATTGTTAATGTTTCTAAATACCCATAACAAATCATCTGGTGCTTTAGACAATGCCTCTGGAATGGCTATTGTTTTTGAATTAAGTTCTTATTTTAAAGACCATAGTTTAAATAATTTTAACCTTTGGTTCTGTCAGTTTTCAGCAGAAGAATTAGGAACAATGGGCTCTAGAATATTCGTTAATAATCATGAGCATCAATTTAATAAGGAGAAAGTTTTTCAATTAAATTTTGATATGGTATCTATGGCGGGGCATAAAAAAAATAGAGTGGAATATATGAAATCTTATGGTGTATTTCCTCGGAAAATGATAGCTCCAATTTTAAGCAACTATTTAGAAAAAGCCGCAAGTGAAGAAATTTTAAATATATCAGGGTTTCACTTAACCACGGGGGGGCATACTGATACTGTGCCTTTCCATTTGAGAGGATATGAAGCTATAGATATTGTTACAATAGCTTCAGCGAGATATACGCATTCAAAAACTGACACACCTGATAAGGTAGATCCTCAAGTATTATTTGAGGCATGTAAAATTGCTAAAAAAACAATCATAATGCTTGATAATGATTATGAATTTTAATTTAAATATAAAAAGAAGCCGAGTGGATTAAAATGGGATATACAATTGCGGAAAAAATTCTGTTAGATCAT
>CAZRKO010000176.1:0-4319 GCA_964600445.1 uncultured archaeon | reverse complement strand
CTACTTTCATCTCATTAATGCTTTTAAATGGGACAGAAATTCCTAAATAGAAAATATTTTTACCATTTTGTAATTCTATATCATACTTTTTTACATATTCTATATTATCCTTAACAAATGACAATCTCTCATCTATGGCTACTTGATTGTCAGTTAATCTTTGAAAAAATTCTAAATCCTCATTAATCTTATTACTAATTATTTCCTCGAAATCTCTTGAATCCATAGATTCGTTGTAATAGTCTGAAATGATTAAACCAGTATTAGTATATAAGATTGCATGATTACAATGAAAATCCTCAACTATATTTCTCAATTTATCAGTAATAGCTTCCAGATTTAACAGTTTATTTACTGAATAAGATATCGCTCTTGACAGAGATGATATGTCATAGATAGACGTTTTAAAAAATTTAAATTTCATATCTTTATTTTGACTTAAAACAAGATTTTTAATCATATCAATTCGGTCGATGAATTCTTCATTGTTTTTATATTTTGGATCGTATTTATTAAAACATATTAGAATTTCATTTGGATAATGCATGTCTCTATAAATATCTAAAAGTTCATGTAGGTATCTTACTGATTCTTCAAATTTTAACTCATCTTGTATATCGATAAGGTAATAAAAATAATTGGTTTCTGTGAAGTAGATTGGATTATTAACATATATCTTACGATACTTTGCCTGACCTCCCATATCCCACAGATTAATTGTCCAATTGTTTAAAAAGTCAAAAGAATTATAATCAATTTTTATCGTTGGCTTTAGATTTCTAACTTTTTCATAAAAGTTATATTTTTTTCTTAAAGCTATTAAAGCACTAGTTTTTCCAGCATTATCTAAACCTGCAATAACAATTTTGATATCTTCCATTTTTACTGAATTATCTGCCATTTTCGAACTTTAGTGAAGATTTTTTTTTTCTAAAGGTATTTATGATTGTATAAATAGTTTAAATATTTTTATTTAATTTTTAGCATTTTTTAAACTAAACATGATAAGAATATTTTGAAAATCAAAAAAAAAATATTGTGAAATTATAATGGAACTTATAAATTTATCATACATTGAGATCTAATATATAAAAAAAATAATGAAAAATAATTAATACTATAGATAAATAAAAAAGAGGATTAAAATGGATGCAAAAGATATAGATTTTTACACTCTTGGTTTTGACTTTATCGAAACCAAGATTATGTTTTTTACAGACTATAAGGATGGTAAATGGACAGAGGGTAAATTGGTACCCTTTGGACCTTTCGAGATTTCTCCAGGAGCTTGTGTACTAAATTATGGACAAGGTATTTTTGAGGGTATGAAAGCTTTAAGAGCAAAAACAGGTCAAATTACATTATTTAGACCAGGAGAAAACGGAAAAAGGTTTAACGATAGTGCTGAGAGAATGTTAATGCCTAATTATGATGAGGATAAATTTGTTGAAGCAGTGAAGAAAGTTGTAAAAGCTAATGAAGAATATATACCCCCTTACGATAGTGGTGGAGCTTTGTATATTCGACCATTAATGATTGGAAATGGACCAATATTAGGTGTTGCTCCAGCTAATGAATATAAGTTCATAATTTTTACCGTTCCCGTAGGACCATATTTTCCAGAAGGTTTTAAGGCAATCAATCTTGAGATTTCTAAGAAATATACTCGGGCTGCTCCTGGTGGAACTGGTTTCGCGAAAACATGTTGTAATTATGCACCAACAATGAAACCGGCTAAAGAAACGAAAGCTAAAGGCTTCGCTCAGGTTATTTATTTAGACGCAGTGGAAAGAGAATACATTGATGAAGTAGGGACCGCTAATTTTTTTGCCATTATAAATGGAAAGCTTGCTTCACCTAAAGCAATAGGAACAATACTACCAGGAATTACCCGTAAATCAGTGTTAGAAATAGCGGAAAAGAAATTAAACATGACAGTCGAAGAGCGAGACATATCCTATAAAGAATTATTTGAGGAGAGTTGTACTGAAGTCTTTTGTACTGGAACAGCAGCGGTCGTCACGCCAATAGGTTCAGTAGTATTTGAAGATAAGAAAAGAGTTTTTAATAATGGCGAACCGGGAGAGATAACGAAAAAGCTTTATAATCTCTTAACTGGTATTCAGCGAATAGAAATTGAAGACGAATTTGGATGGGTTACAGTAGTAGAATAAGTTTTATTTTATATTCTTTTATTTTCTTTCTAATTTGTCTATTTTTTTTAATATGAATTCATCCAAAATATTTTTTTTCCACGATTTTAGATTGGTTCCTCAAGTGTTTTAGCCCCAGTCGCTTTTATAACCTGTACCACCTTGAGGCCAACTAAAGTCAATTGCTCCCTCCACACAAACATACCAGCATGAGGCGCATTCCATGCATGTTTCGAGACTTTTTATTATGGCTTTCTGGTTTATTATCTCAAAACAGCCCGCCAAGCAGACTTTTATGCAATTTGCACAACCGGTACATTTTTCATCGTTAATCTTTATGAAATCACCGGTACCTTCCACCCATTCTACGCCCGGGAATTTATCGGATGTCTTAACCATTAACCGCACCTCTCTTGTTATCTGGGACATTAAAAATTACGGGATCGGCCCTATTAACAAAATCAATCAAATTTTTGCTTAGCTTTTCTGAGACAGGTTCAATTAAGTTGACTAGCTTCAAAAGTCTTGGTTCCATTTTGGGAAGTTTTTTACTCAGTTTTGGGTTAGCATTTTCGGCTAAATTGATCAATGTTTTCGCATATAGCCTTTTAAAGCGGCAAGATATTTTTACAAGTAAATTGATTAATTTTAAACCGGTAAGGAACAGCGATTGCTTAAATATCGGCCTCTTGCGTATTTTTTTCCTATATTCGTTCGTGCCGAATGAATATTCGTAGCAGTTATGTATCCAGTTCTGGTAATATCTAAAGTACATTCTGATCCATTTCGTGAGAGTAGTAGGGTCATTTTTTATAAATGAAAAAGTTATTTTCAGAAAAGGGGTTGTAAAATAGGTTAGAGAACCAAGCCCCCATCCATCATGTATATATTTTTTAAGTTTTTCCTCATTATGTTCCTTTTGAGCTATACGTAAATTATATCGATTTCTAGCTGATATAGACCATTGGATTATTGGATGATTTTTTATTTTATCATCATATTTTTTCAAAAACGATTTAGAAGTATTGTTTATTCTAATCGCTTTGATGGCGATTTCTGCTGCAATTTCTGCGGAAAACCATGCCGCAGGCACCCCATCGCATAATTCAGTACCCTCGAGTCCCGCCACATCCCCTATTAACATCATACCGTCCGTATAATTGGGCATATTTCGCAGTTTACTATTAAGGCCAACATAAATTTCAAACCCTTCCCACATCCTTGCCCTTAGTTTTATGCGGGGTGCAACTAAATTTTTCCACCATGGCAGTTTAGATGTGATGTTTTCATGATATTCGTCAAAAAGCTTTTTCAAATTCGGTACGGTTTTTTGATCTGTTCGCAAACACTGGTCCTGCATGAAATGAAGGCTGTTCCTATAGGGCCAAACCATAAGGCCGTTTCCATATCCGAGAGGGGGGGCTATTCTTTGTTCATCCCAACCCCAAAACATTTTGACGCTATAGCCGAAAATTTTATCGATATCCTCTTTTGACATTTCATAATCGTAGATATCTGCCAACGAAATTGTTTCCGGGGGATATTTCTCCCTAACACCTGCCTTTATGGCCAATAAACCCTGACTACCCTCTGCGTCTATTATAATCTTTGATCTGATTCTTTCCCCCTTATCCGTTATAACACCTTTAATAAAGCCCTCTTCTTTTATAAAATCCACTACTGTAGTTGAGGTTCTCAGGACAACACCAGCTTCTACAGCCTTGTTGGCTTCCCATTGGCAGAAAGGTTTGCAGTAGGTATTATACCCAAATGCAACTATCGGGGCCAAAGGTTTCGGGACTCTAAGAGAATCATCTATATCTATAATTCCGTTATCGATGTCTTTGATAATATAATTAACTATTCCATCAGAAGGCCTTTCAAAAGGAGGATTTCCGTCTCTTATGAATGATGGACCGAAAAGAAAGCCGTAAAATGGTATCGTCAATCCTGATATTACTTTATCCCCTACATTTTCCGATCTTTCAATCATAAGGGTTTTTAATCCCGCATCAGCGCATTTTTTAGCTGCAACTGGCCCACCAAATCCGGCTCCTACAACGATTACATCATATTCTTCATTCATGTCATTAAAAACTTCGTTATTTAGATGCTGGAAAAATAAACGAACTTTATGACATCATCCCAAAATTTGGCAATAAGGTA
>CAZRKO010000175.1:3419-4321 GCA_964600445.1 uncultured archaeon | reverse complement strand
ATTGGCTTCTTCCCCAAAATTTCAGAAGATCTTGAATCTTTTAAGACAATCAGTGGATAATATAGAAATTTTAGGAAGTGGAATATTTACTGTTGATGGTCATGTTTTATACTCATCTTTACCTGACGAGATAATTACAAATATAATGAGAGAATTTGAAGTGAGGACAGAGAATAATCTATTCAAATTAAATAAAATGTTCTTAGAACTAGAGAATAAAGAAAAGATTTGTTCAAAATATTTAGAAATCTATGAGGAAAACTTTGTTTTAGTTTTGTTTTTCTCAAAAAAGATTAAACTTGGAATGGGTAATCTAATACTCAGAGAATTATCAAAACAAATAGAAAATATGGATTAAATCTTTAAATTTTTAAAGGTTTTAAAAATAAGTGTATCTTATAGATTTAAAATATTAAAAATACACTCAAGTAGAATTTGTAATAATCTAAAAAAATCTCATAAAATTAATTATTCACTAAAATATATGAAATAGAGGATTAGTGAATTTAAAATCGATTAAAAACATATTTATTTAAGAATCCGCTCAAAAACTCTGAAATCTGCAGATGTAAACAAGCAGAAAACTACTTCTTCAATTACAGTTTCTTCATTTAAGTATTCCTTAACCGTTGTAATCATGATCTTAGCACATTTTTCAATTGGATAACCGAAAATTCCTGTGGAGATCGCTGGAAATGCGATTGTCTTTAAATTATGCTCGTCCATCAACTTTAGACTATTAACTGTTGTGTTTTTCAATTTTTTATCTTCATTGCCTTCTCCCATTCTTGGGCCAACTGCATGAATCACGTGCCTGGCTTTTAAATTCCCTCCCGTAGTTATAACTGCTCCCCCTACAAATGTACCCCCAATTTTATCCCCTTCTGCTTGAATTGAAGGGC
>CAZRKO010000175.1:0-3409 GCA_964600445.1 uncultured archaeon | reverse complement strand
GCCTCCTTTTCTTCGGATATCTCCCGCCACTCCAGCACCCCAAACTAAATGAGCATTATCAGCATTTAATATTAGATCAGTATCTAATTCAGTAATATCTCCTTGGACTAATTTGATTCTTGAACGTTTTACTTCTAATTCCCTCATATTAAAAATCTAAAATACTGTTTATTTCAAACAAAATTTATTAATATAAAGTACAAAAAAATATAATAACAATTTTAGTAAATAAATATAATAATAAGACATATACAAATATTATCACTAATACTTAAAACCTAGATTTCTCGGCGGATTCAAATGAATAAAAGTGTAAAAAAGAAAAATGCAATGATTTTTTTTCTTTTATTTATATGCATATTGATACCTCTAAACTTCATTAAAATAGATGTAATAGGAGATTTGGCTGATGAGTATAAAAATGATAAAATGTCTAATAATAGAATACAGCGTTTAAAAAATTCAAATCTTTGGAATCTTACAGGGTCTCCAATATTGATTGACGATTGGAGACCTAAATACACATGGGAAAAAATATCCTCTGAAAATGAGTGGTGTTTTGGTAATGGAACTTTGGATGATCCATATATTATTGAAAATGTTATTATAGATGGAAAAAATTCTGGAAGTTGTATTACAATTAGAAATTCTGATGCTTATTTTATAATTAGAAACTGCTTACTTAACAATGCTGGTTGGTCAATATTTAATTATGGTTCGGGAATTAAACTAATCAATACTCATAATGGAAAGTTACTCAATAACAACTGCTCATATAATAATGGTTATGGAATTCTACAGATTCGGTGTTCCAATAATAATATTTCGGGAAACATAGTAAATTATAATTCTCATCATGGAATTTATAGCTGGCGAAGCGATGATAATTATATTTTAGAAAATGAAATTAATTATAATGAAATAAATGGAGTATATTTTTGGTTTTGCGATAGAAATAACATATCAGGCAACGCCATAAATTACAATCAAAACGGAATAAATTTAATAATGAGCAATAATAACTTGATAACTTTTAATTATTTGGTTGGTAATAATGTTAGTATTTATCAATTCTGGTCTTTTGGAAATATAATTAAAGATAATAAATATGAATATGAACCCCCCGCGCCTGAAACTATTAATGAGACAGAAAAAAACGATGACGAAGATGATGGCGATACGGAAGAAATAGAAGCTCGAGAAATCCCATATATTAGTTTAATAATAGTTGGTACCTCTTTAGGGTTGGTAAGCGGGGGAATTATTGGTTACTTAATTCAAAAAAAAAGGATTGAAAAAAAGAGCTTATTGTTATTCAGTAAACCACTGAAAGAAAAATCTAAAGCTGATTCCTCCTTAAGTTTAGAGGAGGAGGTTGTATCTGGGCCAGAGTTTGAATTTGTACCGAAAGGAGCAATTATGAAATTCGTAGATATAAAAAAATTGACTGAGGAACAAAAAGACTTGAAAAAGAATTTAAGTGAAAATTAAAAAAAATAATAATTTACTTAAAATTAAAAAAAAAATTTAGCCTTGTTCTTGGTCCTTTTTGAAAACGTCGTCTAGTTTGGCTTTATCTTCATCAGACATCTTACTCATTGCCTCCATTTGCTGTTGCATTAAAACTCTCATGAAATTATTACTTATGATTTGGTTCAAGACAGGTAGCGCAATTCGCATTCGAGTTAGCTCATAATTCATCGTTTTTGCCGTATCTCTCATTTCTTTCAACTCATCTTTTGTCATACCTTCTTGTCCTATCCCTGGACATTCTACGTCTACAACTGTGAAATTTTTCCCATCGAATTCTAATGGGTATGTTCGGCAACTTAAAGGACGATTATCATATATTAAACATTTTTTTTGCTCCGCATTATATAATGGGCATTTTTCTTCCAGTAATTCCTCTATAGGAGTTCCTGTAAGTGTTTCTGCTGGTGTTTTTTCATCATCTTTCTTTGGTGGAGTGAGTGGTTTTAAAATTAGATCAAACACGCCATCAGGTTTACTATACACATCTAAATAAGGAAGAAAATTTGCTACTACTCCATTTCGAGCCCACATCTCTAAATCCCAAAGTGTAATAGGAATTGGACCTCTAGCAAGACAGCATTTATCGCATCTTGTGCATTTAAATGTAAATTTAGCTTTAGGTTTTTCTGGTTCAGCCTGTTCATTTACAGGTTCTTCTTTTTTGGTCTCTTCTTTATCTTCTGAATTTTGATTTTCTTGGTTATTTTCAGTCAATTCACATCTCTCCTATTAGATTTTTAGTATATTATCTAATAAATAGAATTATTGAAAATTTAAAATTAATCATAGAAAAAAAATTTTATCTTTATTTATAATAAAAGACTTAAAATTATATCCAAATAATATATAAATTACAGAATATCCGGAGTTTGTAAAAAATATGGCATTTGAATCAGACTTTCAAATTATTAAAAATCTTACGGAGACTCAAGCATGTTCTGGAGACGAAGGCAAAATTCGAGAATATATCAGAGGTATTGTTGAACCTTATTGCGACAAAATCGAAATAGACATTCTAGGCAATTTATTCTGTTTCATTTATGGAAAAGCTAACGAAAAAGAGTCAAAACTAAAAATATTATTAGATGCTCACATAGATGAGATCGGTTTCATTGTACGATATATTGATAAAAATGGATTCATAAGATTTACACAAATGGGCGGTCAAAATCCACGCATCCTCCCCGGTCAAAAGGTTACTATCCATTCGAGTTCAGGTGAAGAAATAATTGGTATAATTGGAGAAACTCCTATACATCTCATAAAACAGGAAGATAGAAAAAAACCTATCAAGATGGAAGAGCTTTTTATTGATGTAGGAATGGCAAGTGCCGATGAAGTTAAAAAATATATCTCTGTTGGAGACTATGTTATTTTAAAACAAGAGTGTGTAGCATTCAAGGGAAATAAAAGAATATGTTCAAAAGCTTTTGATGATAGAGCGGGTTGCTTTGTTCTAATCAAGCTAATAATGGAGCTATCAAAAGAAAAGGATAAGTTAGATAAAGACTTAATTTTTGAATTTGCGTCTCAGGAAGAAATTGGAGTTAGAGGGGCAACAGTAGGAGCTTACAAAATCTCCCCTGATATTGGTGTTGTTGTAGAAGTTTCTCATGCAATAGATTTTCCAGGAATTAGTAAGGATAAGCATTATGAATGTTCTTTAGGATCAGGAGTATCAATAAAAGTTGGGCCAAATCTTTATCCAAAACTTACTAAGCTATTAATTAATATTTCAAAAGAAGAAGATATACCATTTACTTTAATCGCTGAACCTCGTCCAACACCAACAGATGCTAGGGCAATTCAGATGACAAAATATGGCATACCATGCGCATTGGTCTCAGTGCCTTTAAGATATATGCATACGAATGTC
>CAZRKO010000174.1:0-4338 GCA_964600445.1 uncultured archaeon | reverse complement strand
CCTTCTAAATGTTTTCTAAGTGCTATCCTTGCTTTTTCTAATACTTTCATATTTTCGGTGTGAAAAAGAAAAACCCTGTCTGGAGTCTTCTCATTTTCCTTACAATACGCCCATATAGGGTTTATAACCGCAAATGGACTCCATCCTACTGTTGTTATCCAGGTTATCATGTTAATTTACCTCACCTGAAATATTGATTTCCAGATTATTAATATCAACCATTAATCGTCCTAAAGCCGTTAATTCTCTTTTCCTTCCATTCACGTTAATAAATCCATGCTTTTCAAGCCGTTTTAACCTCGTTGATATTGTAGGTTGTTTTATTCCTAAATATTTTTCTAGATCAGTTAGGGTTAAATTCTGTGGTAACTTTGACATTAGATTAATATCGATCTCGTTCGGTAAATAATTCGGTAATAAGTTAAATGGAGTAAATGTCTTGTCTTCTGGAATTACAACACATTTAATATTAATTTCTTTAAAATTGCTTACAAATGTACCCGCATAAATTAAAGAAATTGGAATAGATCTACGACCACCACTAAGATTCAATAATATCTCATCATTAGGTTTAAATTTATCTAGTACTTTTGCCATTGATAAGGTCATCTTCATAAAATTCTTGTAATTTACATATTTTCTTTCAATAGATACATTTAATTTCCTATAGAAAACCTCAATCTCTTCTATTTTATTCTCTACTTCAATATTATTATTATCTTTATTCTCATCACTTAGGATTAATATCAATTCCTCCGCATGAAAATTTCTCTCTGCGATATAAATATGCTCTGGAACAAGTGCAAAAGATGCGATTTGAATTCTCATATGATCATTAATGACTATTCTTATATTTTAATATTATTGATCTATATTTATAAATATTGACTTTCTTCCATATTATTGATAATAAACAATAATATTTAAATATAATAATTTTTATATTTTTCTTATGAAAGACAAAAAATCTAGATTAAACTGGTTGAAATTACTTCTTATGCATATTTCTAAAGTAAAACAAGAGGAGGCTATAACTCAATGACACAGATGGCTATGGCTAAGAAAGGAAAATTAACCTCTGAAATGGCAAAAATTTTAGAAAAGGAACCAATAACTGAAAAAACACTTATACAAGGAATCTCGACCGGAAAAATTGTAATAATACGAAATAAATGTAATTGTCATCATATTGCTCTTGGAGATGGGCTCAGGTCAAAAATATTATGCAATACAGGAACATCAACAGAATATTCTGATTTTTCTCATGTACTTAAAATAGCAAAAAAAGCTGAAAAATATGGTGCTTCAATTCTATGCGATCAATCCTCTGGGCCAAAATTCATAGAATTCCGTAAGGAATTATTAAATATCACATCGCTTCCTATTGCCTCAATCCCTTTATATCAAAATGCAGAAGAAAGTTTAAGAAATTATGGAGATCCATTACAATTCAGCTCCAAAAATGTGATTAATACTTTCAAAGAACAAATTATTCAAGGAATTTCTGCACCAGGAATACATCCGATTACAAAAAATCTCATTAAAAAAATTGAATCTTCTACTCGACTAATACCATATGTCTCTCGTGGAGGAACGATTTTATCTGCTTGGATTAAAAGAAATGATGAAGAAAATCCATATATACAAAATTTTGATAGAATTTTGGATATCTGTACAAGCTATGATGTACCTTTAACTTTCGTATGTGCAACGAGATCTGGATGTTTAGCTGATGGGTTTGATGATGTCCAGATATCAGAATGGAGAACTATAGGAGAATTAGTTAAAAGAGCACATAATAAAAATGTAGGTGTAATTGTTGACGGAATCGGGCATTTAAGAATTGATAAAATACCAAAAGCAGTAGAAAAACTCAAACAATTAACTCATAATATACCTATTGGGGTAATGGGGCCTGCTATTACAGATAGAAGCTTAGGATATGAGCATATATCGCATGTTATAGGTGCTACTATTTCAATTCTAAACGGAGCTAATTATTGTCAGGTTTGTTGTAGAACAGAGCATATTGGCTTACCAGAATATAAGGATGTTATTGAAGCATTAAGAACTTATAAGATTGCCGTCTATGGAGCAGATCTAGAGAAAATACCAAGCTTTCAGAACATCGATAATCAGATTTCAAAAGCGCGTTGCAAAAATCAATGGGGTAAGCAATTAGATATGGCAATTGAACCATATATTGCAAAACAAACATTCAAACGCGTTGGACCGAAAAATCCTGGAAAAAAAGGATGTTCAGTATGTGGTGAATTATGTCCTTTCAAAATAATTGATTCGCAAAAGGAGGTAATTTGAAATTGCTAACGGGAGAGATGATACAAGAGGAAACTCGTGTTGAAGTCCAGTTATTAGATGAAAAAGTTATCTTTAACCAAAATAAACATAAAATAAAGAGAGAAAAATATTATTATCGACATTTAATTCATAAAAAAATTATTTCAAGGATATTTCAACGATTTAGTTCAAAAAAGTTAAGAACTGCTATTCATCATATGATATACAGATTAGGATTTAAACCAGAAAACTCATATAAAATAATTGATGTCTCTTGTGGATATGACGATCTTTTGATTGAACTTGCGATAAAATTTACGAAATCAAAAGTAATTGGTAACGATTTATGCTGGAAACAACTGCTCTCACTTCCAAGAAAAAGAAGATTAAATAATATTACACTAACTACACATAATATTTTATCCTCTGAATTTTGTCAAAAGGAAAATTATGATTTGATTATTTGTAAAAATACATTACACCACATCCCTAGAATTAATCAATTATATCTCCTTAAAAAATTATTAAGAGCAGGAAAAATAGTAATATTTATAGAAATTGAAAATCCCTTAAAATGCTCCTTTAATTCTTTTATCTGGAATTTTTATTATAGAAAGTTTTTAAAAGATGATGGAACAAATTTTGTCTGTGAAAATGAATTCAATACCCTCCTCAATAAAGTAAAAAGAAAGAACCTCCTAGTGAAGGTTTTTCATACTTCTTTAAAGACAATAAAAGGGAATTATCTCTTTGCCATTATTAAAAATAATAAAAAAGAATACTATAACTACTAATTAATTTAAAGAGGAAAGGATGATAATGGTAAATTTTTGCCCAAAATGCTGCAATCTTTTAAGAAAAAAAATGATGAACGGAATATACTATCTGGTTTGTAAGTGTGGTTATAGCGAAGAGTTAGTTAGTAAAGATAGAGAACAAATTATTAAAGAAATACAGAAAAAAAAAGAAGCATTAACAGATAATTTCATAGTAGTCTCAGATAAAGAGAAGATATTAATACATCCTAAAACTTCTAAAACTTGTCCTAAATGCAGATACAATGAAGCAGTCTATTGGCAAGAACAAATTTTTAGCGCTGATGAACCAATGGTCACCTTTTTTAGATGCTTGAAGTGTAATCGTGTTTGGAGAGAATATTAAAGATTTCAAAAAAAGGTAATCCTTCTAATTAAGCTATTTTCGTCATATCTATTCTAGGAGTTGATATTGAAATTCTCTTCATATCTAAAAAGTCAACTCTCAATAAGTTAATTATTTGAAAGATATGATCCCTGAAAACCAGATATTGTTCTGGTGTGATAATTTCCCCCGGTATATGTGCGTAATCATTCCTATAGTTGGTTAATTTTCTTAATTTTCTTATAAAAGTAGGATCAACGGGTAAATTATTTTTCAAGAAGTTAAGTAGCTCTTGTCTAATTTTGCATTCTTCGGGGTAAGAAAAAGTTTCTTGAATAATATATAAAAATGAGCCGAATGTATATAGTTTAACTCCGTTTTTAATCATTGAAACTATTGGTAACTCCTTTTGTATGCGGGAATCACCACTAATGGTATGTAAACAATTTATTACGCCTTTATTTGAAATAAAGTCATTAAATAAAATCTTTAACAAATTTTCGAGAGCTTTAGCAAGTTCCAAAACGCACATTCCAAAAGAATCTTCTTGGTACAATCTAAAAATTTTAAAATATCTTTCAGACCGTTCTAGCGCAATCTTTATACTATCAGGAAGTTTTTCATATACTTTTAGATTAATAGAAGATAAATCCATTCTTGGTATTTTTATATTTTCAGAAATTTGTTGATTGAAATCTTCAAGTTTATTCACAAGAACAGGGCAATTTTTATCTTCTGGACATTTAGGAATAATTATATTAAAGATTTCGTCTTTTTGTTTTGAAATTATTTCAAATGTGTGGTCAATATTTATTTTAAATTTAATACCAAATTTTTTACAATTATAATCGATTGATTTGGAAAGATCTAAATTCTCAACTACTCCTTTGACGTCTTGAA
>CAZRKO010000173.1:3577-4340 GCA_964600445.1 uncultured archaeon | reverse complement strand
CAGCATCACAATTATCTACAGCTTCCCTTGACTCTGGAGGAAACGCACTGCCATGTATCTTCATGGCACTCTCTCCACAGGGCATTTTTTTTATTTCTAGTCCACTTATTTTCATTCCTTCCAAGACAAAAACAGTCGCATTAACAACGGTTGGCCCAATGCCATCTCCACCTAAAGCTACCACTGTCTTTTTCGGTCTATTTATATTTGGACTTTTTAATACACTTTTATACTCATTTGTCATAATTTACCCTTATCTATCTGTTTATTAATTAATAAATTGAATATTGATTTTTAACCTTATAAAAGTAATATTAGGTAGTGTATAAATTCAGCTATTTGATATTTGAACTCCTAGCAACTCGCGCATAACTAGGTGATATATGATAATCTTCATTTTATTATAATTATATTTATAAACCAATTTTATTTTAAAGAAGAAAGTGTATTTTATTTCAGTTAAAGCGATGTCCATAACCAAATTCCCATTACGGGCCAAATTACTAAATCACCAATCTCCCTACTATTATAACTAGAAATTTCTGTTATCTTCTAAAATCCCTCATGGACTTTTTTCTTTAAATAAAAGCAGGTAATTTACAATTAGTGATAAAAAAAAATTTGAACACTCAAAAATTTGAAAAAAGAGGCTTTAAAATGAGAGAAACATTAAAAGATAAAAGTTCTGTTAAAATTAACGCGACCGAAAAAAAAGAGGCTAGAACAGATACAAGACCCGCTCGCGAAAAGAAATTCAAGCCGG
>CAZRKO010000173.1:0-3477 GCA_964600445.1 uncultured archaeon | reverse complement strand
ATCATAACATAAAGCCACCTCGAGAAAAGAAATTCAAACCGGATCATAACATAAAGCCACCTCGAGAAAAGAAATTCAAACCGGATCATAACATAAAACCTCCTCGAGAAAAAAGATTCAAACCGGATCATAACTTAAAACCCAACAGAGATACGAAAAACAAAACTAATGATAACCTAAAAATCGAGAAATTAAAACAAGACATTAAAAATTTAGATTGGGATAAGAACTCTCCCGAGTGGACCATCATCGACGGAAAGACTAAAAAAACGATTCAACTCGACCCAACCCAAGAGTGCTCTAAAAACAATCCCTTATATAAAAGCGAAAAATGGCTCAAACGTGTCTATAATGATGAAAAATTAAATTTAAGTGATCGAAAAATTGGTAAAATTTACAATCTAAGTAATAATACCATCGGCAATTGGCGAAAAAAGCTTGATATACCAACTAAAGAAAAAAAAGTTCGGTATACTAGAGCTGATGGTTATATTGTATTATACATGCCAAAGGATTACCGCCATCCTGAATTACCACCAATCCCTTCAGGAAGGATAAGGCGAAAAGAACACGATGTGATAATGGAAAATTATTTAAAAGAACATCCCGAATCGGACATATCCAAAGAGCGTCTTATCGATGGAAAATATTTAAAAATTGAATGTGCGGTTCATCATATCAACCATGTTCGTACCGATAATAGATTAGAAAACCTATGGCCTTATAAAACTAAATCTGAACATAGCTATGCTCAAAGAAGCTTAAATGATTGCTTCAGTGGCTTACATAAACTCGGACAAATCCAATTTGACGAGGGAAAATACTATATAAACCACAATTTTAATTATAAATCCTTAGATGCCTCAGAAATCAAGAATACAATTAAACCTACTGAGTTTAAAGGCGATATGAGCATCGATGAAATAAAACGCGAAATAAAGACATTAGATTGGGATAAGAACCCTAACGATTGGACCGTGTGGAAAAATTCTAATCAGCACGGAGAAGGAAGAATGACAGTGGACCCTTATCAAGATTGCTCAAAAGGAAACTCCCTATATAGAAATAAGCTTTGGGTGGAAGAGATCATCAAAGACAAACGGTATAACTTGACAGATCCCCGACTCGCGAAAGTATGCGGGATTTCAGGGTCCACAGCATATAAATGGAGATGGAATCATCATAAAATTCCAACTTATTATAAACGGTGGGGAAAAATTCGTGGTATAATAAGAGATAAGAGAAACGGTGATCACATATGGATTAAAATACCAAATGATTACAAAAATCCATTCGCAAGAAAACTCAGCAGACAAAATGTAATGGCTGAACATCGTTTTGTAATGGAAAACTATTTAGCGAAACATCCAGAACTGGAAATTTCTCAAAAAAGCCTCTTTAATGGTAAATTTTTAAAACCAGAATATATCGTTCATCATATAAACCTTGATACGCTCGATAATAGAAGAGAAAATCTATGGGTTTGTGAAAAAAATGAGGGCCACAATTCGGTACACGCGAGCTTAATAGACATTGTTGACCCGTTAATAAAATCTGGCTTACTCTCTTTTAAAAAGGGTAAATATTTTTTAAATTATGAAGAGTAAAAAAAGTCTTCTGTTCTGTTGTGATTTTTAATATCATTTCCGCTATGCGATCATTATAAGTTTCAATATCCTCAAAACCTTCGACGGTTTGGACCTATTCCATCACCCCCCAAAGCGGTGACAATCTTTTTCGGCTTATTAATATTAGGACTTTTTAGAACAGTCATTAAAACCACATAGCAAATTTTTTAATAGTTTTTAACCATAATGATGATTTATAAATAACCTTATTCTATAAAATCTTAATTAATTTTGAAGAGATTCTTTCAATTGAATGTATACAACCGATAATTATTTAAATAGGTACTTGTATATATAATATAATGCGATGGATTTTAGATGCGTGTACTTTAATTTATTTAATTAAGGCAGATCTGTTTTCTAAGTTCATGAATCTTACAAAATATCCCGTAGTTATTGATTCTAGTGTTTATCAAGAAGTAGTTATCAATGGTAAAGCAAATAATTTTTCTGATGCAAGTGATGCTGAAATATCATTAAATAGATTTAAAATTCCTGTTATTTCTATTGATATCTCTGAAGAATTAAATCGCTTTCGGGACCCAGGTGAAACCAGTTGTTATATACTAGCAAAAGAAGATGGCGTTTGCTTGACATCTGATGATAGAGCTTATAAAAAATTCCTGAAGGCGGAACAAAAAGTTATGAGATTAGATTCGTTTTATTTTGAGAAATTAGATCGAAATCAATTAACAGAAGCAGAATTTGTTAAAATATTAAAAAAATTAGAGTCTTTTAACGCAACTAAACCCAAATCGTTTTTATTCTTTTTGAAAAAACTCCAACAAAGGAAAGAGGTTAAATAAATGACGGATATAGTGTCAACTCGGTTAGAAAAAAAAGAAATAGACGAATTGAACAAAATTTGTGAAAGGGAAAGAATAGATCGCTCAGCATTAATACGTAAATTTTTACTTGCCCAAATTACCGAATATAAGTTGAAAGATGCTGGTGAGTTATATCGAAAGGGGTTGATAAGCCTGGCAGAAGCCGCAACATTAATAAATGTATCAATATATGCGATGATGGACTATGTAGAGCGTGAAAAAATCCAACCTCAAGCTTTAACTGATAAGGAAATGGAAGAAGAAATGAAAAACGCTAAGAATTTATTCGATAATATAAAAAAATAGGCACATAAGAGGACTTTTGTCGGCATGTCCACATTTGTCCAGATTTTTAGTAATGGTATTAAAATCAATAAAAAGTTATATGGAAATCTTGCAATCATGGGAGAAATGGGTGAATTTTATCATTTTACAGCGATAATTTCTTATGCCACAAAACTTGAGCGCATCTTAATGCCCCAATGACCATCTTGATTGGTGAAAACCCATATTGTTGGACATGTATCGATCATCGTGCCATCAGTTCTATAACATGAATGTTCAAGTCATTAAAACCACTTAGCAATTTATTTTATATGATACTAATTATAAATAAAATTATAACTTTATTCTATAAAATCTTATTTAATTGATCGAATGATTATAATTATGGAATTCCAAAAAGAGATATCTCCAGAAGATAAAGTGGACTTAAAGACTAAATTGTGTTATGCTATTAGCTCGTTTGGATCTTACACAGTTTTTACTGTGTTTTTAAGTTCAGTTATAATCTATTATCGAGAAATATTGCTACTTCCATCAATTTACATATTGTGGGCATTTACTTTTTATGCTATTTTGAACGCTATAAATGGAGTGATTTTTGGATGGATTTCTGATAGAACAAGAACAAATCAGGGAAGAAGGATCCCATATTTAAAATTTTTTGCTCCTTTTTTAGCAATTTCCTTTGTCTTCATATGGATTAGTCCTTCTAAAAGAGAAATTGGTGTATTCGGAGT
>CAZRKO010000172.1:2744-4354 GCA_964600445.1 uncultured archaeon | reverse complement strand
AACTTCCGGATTATTATTTTATTAATTTTTTAGGTTTGTCTTTATTTTATTAAAAAATATCAGAATATTTTAATAAAGAACAGAAATAAAAAAAAAAATCTCTTAGAGATAAAATAAACTTAGAAGAATTTCTTAACACGCAAAATCAAGAAAGCCCCGGAAAAAAATATGATTTTCTAGAAAAAGACATTTTACGAGAGAAATATATGGCAAGTCATTTACGGAAAATGATGCCATTATATAATAGAATCTTGTTTGTGTGTGGTATGGCACATTGGGAGAGTATAAAATATTATTTAGAAAATCCCAAAAAAATTGAAGATGTAGAATTTAATCTTATTCCACATGAATTTGTAAAGCTCTATAACATAAAAAATTCAGATGCTCGATTTCTTTTACGAGAATTACCATATAACACTTACAAATGGATTAAATTTAGGGAAAAGTATTCTAAAACTCAACTCGAAGAGATTGATACTCCTGAAGACCTTTACAAAATGTTAGATTCCTTTAGAAAAATTGAAAATATTAGAAAAATCTTGTTAAAGTCAAAATACTTGTATGAAGAGGAATTTAAAGAATTTGTTGACTTACATAAGTTAAAAACACTATTTCAATATTCAAGAAATCTTTCCTTAACAGAGAGAAGACTATTACCTAACTTGACTCATTTATTGATTTCTTCCAAAAATGTAGTTGATGATGATTACGCATGGAAAGTTTTGGAAAAAGCTACTAGATATCCATTTAATGATGAGAGTGAAAAATATGAAACAATGAAACTAAGCATGGAGGGGGGATATGATCCAAATGGAAGATATATCAGGTTAAGAAGACATCATCCATATTATTATGATCAAGAAAGAGAAGTTCCCCTAAGTAAAAGACCTATGGAAGAATATGAGGGCCAATGGAGAGATGAGTGGGAACAAGGGAAATATATCACCGTTTCTTGGCCTCCAGAGGATCTTATTGAAGAAGATTATTTCGCATATTTAAGAAAAAAGGCAATTAAGAATTTGAAAAACCTGAGAGTCAAAATAGAGGAATTTAAATCTACTCTTATGGATGGAATTGCTATAAGGGAAACTATAAGGAATTGGGCTTTTAAAAAAAAAATCTATGTACGTAATGAACAACAAATTCAAGGAAAAATAGACACGTTGATAGTGATCTTCGATGAGGATGAGGGAGATATCGAAAAATATCCGTATAAAATAACATGGTGGGCAGAACATGATAAGGAAAGTGATATGGCTTTTTACTCAACTAATCCGGGTAATTATTTAATTGGGCCAGGAATTTCCCATGTTGAAATCGGGGGATTATTGTCAATTTTTCCACCACGTCAAATTGATGATATTTTTAATAGCTATATGGACTACAATTTTAGAGAGATACAAGGAAAAGCTGAGAGGATATTGAAAGCGGGGATATTATTCTCAAGAGAAAGATATATTCTTTATATAGCTGAAAAACCTCCCCGTAAGTATTTTTATTCATTGGCAGGAGTCAAGCATAGAGAGATAGTTTTTATCCCTCTCGACAATTTTAGCCATGAATCACTTAAAACTATTAAACACATACATATGCTTGCGGGGAGAGACAAG
>CAZRKO010000172.1:0-2644 GCA_964600445.1 uncultured archaeon | reverse complement strand
TATAATCAGATTTGTTTATCTGGTTCTCCAATCTTTAAAAACTGTCCGCATTGGATACAAAAATTATTTCTTGTTACATTTCTAGTTCCACAATTAGGACAATACAATAATTGAGGAGGAGTTTGGGTTTGTTCTATTCGCTCAGGTGTTTTTTCAACTTGCATTGAACTTTTTCTTCCTCTTTGTTTTTTCTGGTATAAGAATGTGATACCTATAGCAACTAAAGTTACTATTCCTATAATAGTTATAATAAGAAGTATCCACCAATTTTCATAAAAAAATCGTTCTTCTAATTCCAATTCTATGATGGAATCTCCGGCATATGCCAGCTTATAATACATCATCACTCCATCATCATTATATTTGGTAGTTGCTTTGAAATCCCAAAGATTATAATCATCTGCATTCCAAAAGGTCGAAATGCCATTTTCTTTTGCCGTAAAAAAATATTGAGTTGTTTCTACATCTGCCCCAGCATCTTCATAGAATCCATCCCACTTATCATTTAATTCATCATTTAATTTATTTGCCACTCTATCCCAATTTATATTATTCGCTACAATAGAATAATAAAGTCCAATCATGATGGATGATTTATATACATAGGAATCTACTTCATGTTTTGCTATTTTGGATTGCCAATCTTTTAAAAGTCCCATCATAACGGATGATCTATAAACGTAGTAATCTACATCATATTTTGCAATTCCACCTAGTCCATTTTCCAATTCTATCTCCCAGTCTTGTGCGTTTTCATCTTCCGTAATATACCAATTAAAATAGTATGGTACTTGATGATTTTCATTACCATTATAATCAAATTTTTTCTCATCTTTAACATCAAGGATTATAATCTTCCATCCCTTAACATCCTCTTCCCAGACATCATCAAATAATAAATCAGTCTCATTATCAATTTCATCATCACTATAACCTAGATCTTCCAAGTATTTTTCATAAGGGCCCTCATCAATTGATACTTTCCAAATAAATACATCATTCTCATTAATTCCAATATAGCTTGGTTTTTCATTCGCAACAGAAGGTTTTAATAAAGGCAAGAAAAAAAGACATAGGATTATTATAGGAAAAAGTATATGTTTCACTTTCATATTTTTCATATTTTTCTAAAAAATGGATTTTTGAATAATATTATTTATTGATTATTGAAATTCTTATTTAAAGGTTAGTTATTAAAAGATAGTTGGCAAATTTAACGCTGAATTTATGCTATTTTTTAAATATATAGAGAAATCTGTTGATCGTAATTTCTCGTTAAAATCTAATAAATTCCATCTACACTCTTATGATGATAATTATACAAAAAAGTATTCCCTTAGTTAAGGAGTTAATATAATCTTATTTAGAATTTCTTAATCTTTAAATATATTAAGATATTTATTTATATGAAAAGACAGAAAGAAACTCATCTTTCAATTAAAGTAAACAATTTTGAGGTTGATATCAATTATCCAGAAAGATTCAGACATAGAGAAAAAAATAAATATACTTCGTATAATTTTAGGATTAATAATAATTGGGCATCTAATCTATGAGATTATTATGTTAATGTTCTGGGTTGTATATATGACCGAAGATGGATTTCCAGTGTACCCAATATCTATATTGCCATACTATACATTACATGTGTTTCAGGTTTTTGCAGTAGTCGGTATTTTCTTAAAAAGAAAATGGGGAGCCACTGCTACATTTATTGTTTATCTACTTCGTCTCTTCGTTCTTTTGCGATGGGGGATAGTTTATAATCTCTTCTTTGTTATTTTTATTTTAATTTGTACAATAATTTATTATATTATGCTCAGAAATTATAATAAGCTAGGAATCTCTACAACTATATATCCTCATGATTTGGTAAATAAGTACTGTACGCGATGTAAAAAGGAAGTTATCCCACAAAAGCAATTTCATGCATTCTTGTTTTTTATAATACTATTTTTGACATTTATTACATTTTTATGGCTCATTTATCTGAATAGTTATAGAAAGCAAGAACCACGATGTCCTATTTGTAAAAGTTCAAAATATATTATTCCCTTGAAAGATTCCCCTCAGGAATTATCTCAGCAAGCTACAGTTCAACAACCAATGCCATTACAAGAATCTCATAACATCGCACAGACTATTGAAATTAATTTTTGCCCAAATTGTGGAAATCATATAGCGTCTAATGTAAAACAGTTTTGCACTTATTGTGGAGAAAAATTAGAGAATAGATTTTAGAGAAGAAACTTATTTTTCTTAATCCTTTTTTATAGATAAATAATAAAAAGATCATGAAAATTAAAGAAATTGAATCGAAGGAATAAATTTTTATCCAAAATCTAAAATTTTACGAATTAAGGAAAATAAAGAAATAATTTTAATTGAATATTGGGCTACTATAATTTAATATTGATCAACATTATATTTAATAAAGATTTTGAAGATTTATTTAAAATGAAAAAAAATGTGAAAAAAAATGTCAAGTGCTAACATAAATAAGGAATTTGCAGCTTTCGGGAAAAGGATGAAGATTATCGCAATTTTAACGATTATAAACCTGATATTGGGATTCATAGTGCCAATAGGTGCTTTAATAGTTTCCTTTATTATTATAATTTTCTTCCTATTAGTGCTCGGGAAT
>CAZRKO010000171.1:0-4409 GCA_964600445.1 uncultured archaeon | reverse complement strand
AGGTATAATGGTGTATAATTCTGATGAGAAAGGTGACATGGAAGGAATTGGTGTACCATTTACAAGTGAAGCCAAAAAATATCCAATGAAAGACCTTATGTTCGGTGTAGGTGCAATTGGTATTTTATCGTCTGTATTAGGATTTGAAAGGAATGAAATGGCAAAAATTATTGAAAGCTCATATCCTAGAGGAATTGAAGATAACATTGAATTTGCAAATCTTTTCTGTGATAGAGTTAATCCTCAAATCTCTGGTAAATTTAAAATTAATAGAGGAGATAAAAAGAGACCAATTCTTTTTGGAAACCAAGCAATAGCATTAGGTGCGATTGCGGGGGGATTAGACGTATACTACGCATATCCGATGACCCCTGCATCTTCTATTCTACATTATCTCGCCCGACAAGCTGAAGATTTCGGATTGGCTGTGATTCATCCTGAATCTGAAATTGCTGTTATGAACATGGCTGTTGGTTCTGCTTTCACAGGCGCAAGAACTATGGTTGGAACCAGTGGGGGTGGATTTGCCCTTATGGTTGAAGGGCTTTCATTGGCAGGTATAACAGAAGCTCCCGTTTTATGTGTATTGTCCATGAGACCCGGCCCAGCTACTGGAGTCCCTACATATACTGAGCAAGCCGACTTAAATTTTGCCTTAAGTGCAGGACATGGCGAGTTTTTACGCATTGTCGCCTCACCAGGCACTATAGAACAAGCATATTATCTTACTGCTGAGATGCTAGATTTGGTTTGGAAATTCCAGACACCAGGAATTCTATTGACAGAGAAACATTTATCAGAAAGTAGCATGACAGTGGATATTGATATTGAAAAAGCAAAATGGGCTGAACCTCTAGTCAACAATGAAGGAGAATATAAGCGCTATATTGAAACCATAGATGGTATCTCTCCATTGCGTTTTCCACCCTCAAAGGAAATAATTAAATGGAATAGTTATGAGCATGATGATCTAGGCATAACTACTGAAGATCCTGATTGGATAGTAAGAATGCATGATAAAAGAAATAAAAAAAGTGAAATGCTTAAAAATTATCTAAGAAATTTGCATACTGTAGATATTATTTATGGTGAAAATTCATTAAACATATTCACATATGGATCGACGACTATGAGCGTAATGATGGCATTGAGATATGGACAATTAAATCCAACTGTAGTTCAGCCAATTTTTCTGAGCCCATTACCCATATGGGAATTAGAAAGCTTTAAAAATCAAGAAAATATTGTTATAGAGCAAAGCTCTACTTGTCAATTTGCTTCACTACTGAAAGAGAAAGCTGGCTTGAAAATAAAATCTACTATTACCCAATATGATGGACGACCATTTGATCCCATTGATTTGGCACAAAAAATAAAGGAGGTGCTCTAATATGGATGATTTAGGGACTTATGCTGAAAATACCTGGTGTCTTGGTTGTGGGAACTTTGGAATTCTTAACGCCTTTAAGAAAGCAATTTTAAATTTAGAAGAAAAAGGGATTAAACGAGAAAACATTGTCATAACTTCTGGTATTGGATGTAGTGCAAAAATCTTTGATTATCTTAATCTAAGTGGTGTGTATGGATTGCATGGGAGAGATATGGCGACACTAGAGGGAATTAAATTTGCGAATCCTGATTTAAAATGCATTACTTTTTCTGGGGATGGAAACGCTATGGGGGAAGGTTTATCTCATGTACTATTTGCTGCGAAAAGAAATGCTGATATAACTATAATAATGCATAATAACGGTGTTTATGCACTCACAACGGGCCAAGTTACACCAATTACTAATAAAGGATGGAAGGGCCCTTCAACTCCAAGGGGTAGTGTGGAAGAACCATTTAATTCACTGAGCCTGCTGTTAGAGGCAGGGGCCAGCTTTTTAGCCCGTGGTTATACAACCAAAATTGATCATTTAGCTGATTTAATGGTTCAAGCTATTGAGCATGAAGGGTTCTCCTTTATAGATGTATTGCAGCCATGTGTAAGTTGGAATAATACATACAAACTTTATAATGAAGTTGTGGAAGTACTCGATTATGAACCAAAGACCTATGAGGAAGCTTTAAAGATTGCAAAGAGAAGAGACGCATTACCCATAGGAGTTATTTATAGAACGACTAAACCTGTTTTTCATAAAGAGCTCTATGGAGATCATAACCCAATCACTAAAAAAATAACAAAATCTAAGAGAATTGAGAAAATTAGAGAAATTTTAGAAGTTAAATAGTTTTATATCGCATTGAAAGAGCTTGGATGGATTATCAAAATTTTTATGCTTAACGTTCATGATGGTGCTCTTCTTGTTTAATATTTACTGGTCTTAGACCGCCAATTGCCCAACCTGTAACTTCATTAAGAGATGGATGTATAATCATTGATTTATAAATCGGCATAAAAGAACCCCCTTCAGGGCATGCTCGCAGAGTTTTTGGAATTAAGTTCAGATCCATTTTATCTTCAGGAAGGCAAGTATAACCAGAATTCATTAAATACACAAATGGTTGAACTAAAATAGCTGCGTTAGGCCCCACGATATGAGCACCCAGTATTGTATAGGATTTATCTACAACTAACTTTACAAATCCATTTTCAACATCACCTTCTTCAAAACCCATCGCATATCCTTTGGCAACTGAAGAATAGTTATTAATCGCGACAAATATTTCGTGTCCTTTCTCAATTGCTTCTGCTTCTGTCATACCTACATGTCCAATTTGAGGATAACTAAAGATTGCCCATGGAACTGAATTATAATCTGCCGCTTGTTTCTGTTGGCCAAAAATGTTACCTTGTAATATTTGGGTTTCATAATTTGCCTTATGGCGAAATTGATATAAACCATTGGCGTCTCCTAAGCACCATATATTTTCTTTGTTGGTTTCTAAGAATTCATTAGTTATAATCCAGCCAGCTTTGTTGGTTTCTATACCTGTATTTTCCACTTTCAAAATGTCTGCATTTGAGCGACGACCAGTTGCTACTAAAATCTCTTCAGCTTTTAACTCCATCTCCTTGCCAGTTTCCATATTTTGTACGGTTATCATCTTCAATCCTTTTTTCACTCGGGCTTTTATCGCTTTATGGTTTACTAAAACTGTCATGTGCTTTTTAAAATTTGCTTCAAGAAAGGCACTTATTTCAGGCTCTTCTGTGGTGACCAATCGTGGTAGCATTTCTACTATTGTGACCTCAGTTCCAAATGTTGAAAAAATATGGGCAAATTCAGCAGCGATTACTCCTCCACCAATAATTATTAGACTTTTCCAAGGTTTTTTAGGAAATTTTGGTCCAAAAAAAGTCTCACTTGTAATATAATCAACATCTTCAATACCTTCTATAGGAGGAATGAAAGATCGAGCACCAGATGCTATTACAAATTTTTCACCCTTAATTGTTCCAAGATTTTTACCATCTTTTGCAGTGACCATCATTTCGTACTCTCCAGTAAAAACTCCAGTACCCCGGTAAACAGTTAAATTTTCAACTTGCGCTAATCCTTGATCCATCATTTTACTCTCATCTATTTGGTTCCACATCCTTTTTGCAATAAGTTCCCAATCAAAACCTTCTAGTTTCAAATCTACACCGATTTTTTTTGCATGTTGAGCTTCTCTAATAATATCAGCGGGATGAACTAATATCTTTGAAGGTATGCATCCACGTGTTAAACATGTCCCCCCCATCTTACTCTCTTCAACAAGAGCACATTTCAATCCCCTATTGATCCCAACATTGGCAATGCTTAATCCTGCTCCACTCCCAATTACAACTAAATCATAAGTTTCCATAAGATCATTTTGGTTTTTTATATTTTTTAAATATTTTTATAATAAATTAAAGAAATAGGAAGTAAAATTAAATGATTTAAATATTTTAAAATATTAAAAAAGAAGAATTAATATATAGCTAAGCCTAAATTGCTTTCAATTTCTTGGTTACTAATTCTTTCATTTCGTCTAATGATTCAACTTTATTCATTTCATCTCTAGTTATAAATAATTTCATGTTAGAACCATTTTTAAGATATGCTGAAGGATATTTGGCATCTTTGACATCAAATTTCTTTTCAAATTCATCTATATGTAAAAATTCAACTGGAATATCCAAATTGTTAACATAATTCTTCCAGTCTTTCTTCATAGAAATCCCCCCCCCGAATGTTTGCATACACAGATTGCATTGATATGTTTCAGGGCTCCGCTTCTTATGAAAGTAGTCTTTTACAGCATTCATAAGACCACTCTCAGCGTTGTATATAAAGACAATTTTTTTATTTTCACTCAATATATTCACCGTAAAATAATGTTTACTTGGATTATATTAATTATAATATATTAATTTGAGAATATTAACTATTTCATTATTTAAAATAAAACATTTCCCAGTTCCTTAGAATTTTCAT
>CAZRKO010000170.1:0-4410 GCA_964600445.1 uncultured archaeon | reverse complement strand
CCAAAGAATTCTCAATTCTCAATTCTTGCCCTTCAGCTTACGGACTCATTATATGTGGCACATTCAGAAGATATCCTATATAGGGCTGGGTATGAGGAATTCAAAAAATTAAATGGATCAGAAGAGTTTTTCTATTTCATCCATTCTGCTGGAGAATTAGTTGGCAAACCACCAGTAACAAAAAATCTCGATAAGCGGAGAATATATGTAGATTTACAAGAAAGAAGAGTTTTATCTGTAAATAACCAATATGCTGGCAATAGTTTAGGATTGAAAAAATTAGCATTAAGGTTAGCGATTGACAAGGCTAACAACGAGGATTGGCTGGCAGAGCATTATTTTATTCTTGGAGTTCATCCAAAAGAGAAAAAGAGAGTTTCTTATTTCTGTGGCGCTTATCCTTCTGCTTGTGGCAAAACTAGCACAGCAATGCTCCCCGGACAATCTATTGTCGGTGATGATATTGCTTATCTACGTCCTTGGGCGGATGGATATGCTCATGCGGTGAATATCGAGCAAGGGCTTTTCGGAATTATTAGAGATGTAAACCCTGAAGATGATCCCGTTATATATGAAGCTATTACCACACCGAGAGAGACGATATTTTCCAATGTACTCATTACAGAGGAGTTTCCATATTGGATCGGAGATGGTAAACCCGTTCCTAAAAAAGGAATAAATTTCTCAGGTAAATGGAAAAGGGGTAAAGTAGATGAGAAAGGAAAAGAAATTCCTCATGCACATCCTAATGCAAGATATACTATAAGAATTAATGAACTTTCGAATGCTGATGTAAATTTGGATAGTCCAGAGGGAGTTCCTATTGATGGTATCTTTTATGGTGGTAGAGATAGCGATACACTACCGCCAGTTCTTGAAAGCCTTGACTGGGAGCATGGAGTTTTTATTGGAGCTGCGATTGAATCCGAAACTACATCGGCTACACTTGGAGCGGAAGGTGTTAGAAGACCGAGCCCAATGGCTAATTTAGATTTTGTTGTGGTACCGTTAGGAAAATATTTGGATAATCATCGAACATTTGGTAATAATCTTAAAGTTTGTCCAAAAGTATTTGCTACAAATTACTTTCTAAAAAATAAAGAGGGTAAGTATTTAAACGGAATGTTAGACAAGCTTGTTTGGGTTATGTGGGCAGAGGGGCGAACGCATAATGAATTTGAGGCAATCAAAACACCGGTAGGATTTATACCTAAATACCATGATTTAAGAGATCTTTTTAGATTGTACTTGGATAAAGATTACAGTAAAAAAGAATATGAACAGCAATTTTCAATTAGAATCACGCATTTACTTGAAAAATTAGATAGAGTAGAAGCTATGTACAAAAAAGATAAAGAGATTCCCGAATTTTTCTGGACTTTATTAGAAGATCAGAGGAAAAAACTTAAAGAGTTAAAGGAAAAATATAACTCAGATGAAATCTCTCCTTTTGATCTTTAGACTCTTCAATTATTTTATTTCTCCTAAAACTAATTTTTTTTTTAAGATCAATATATAAATTTAATTTATTATTATTAAATGATGTATTATAGCAGGAGCAGCTTGCTAGTTAATATAAAAGATAAAAAATTTCTTATCTAAGATTTTTATGGCAGTTTGGACATCTCTTATACTGATTTGTAATCATTTTAAAACAATGGGGGCATAAAATAAACTTTACTTCCTCCTCATCATTTTCCGATGCTATTGGGTGATGTGAAATTTCTTCCTGTGCAATTAATTCCTCTTCTATAAATTCTTCTGCAGGGATACCCATCGGATCATGAATATGAATAATATTTGGTCCACCTTCTGTTTCTAAGCTTTCCAAATATTCTTTAATGTCAGAAATGTCTTTTTGTGGTAAAATTTTTGCCTCTTTAACTTTCTTTGATAAGCTTATTTGTTCAATGAATTTCTTTTCCAATTTTATTAGGTAGTAGCAATTATGACATCTAAAAATATGGGGAATCCCTATAGATGAATCTTCTGCCCACTGCGCCCAACATATCTTGTGTGTTACAACACCACAGTTAGGACATTTTAAAATGGCATTATAATCCTTTTTAAAACAAATTGAGCAGGTCTCTGGTTTTTTTAGCTCCTGTGGGACATCAGCCAAATTAATATAAAATTGTTGATTCTCTGCTGGAATAGCAAAATGATTTCTATTTGTTATATTCTCTTCAGTAATTTTTCTTTTCAATGCCAAAATCTCTAATATTGGGGGTAAAGAGTAAATATCATTAATTCGATTGATACTTCCATTACATAATGCTGCTAATCTCATCATCTTAGTATCCTCATCTTGATCTTCCACATCAATTCGAACAATATCAATGAAAAAGGGCATGCCTTTTATTTGATCAATCATAGTCTCCAAAATTGGCATATACAGCTTAGCAATCTTAGGTGTGCCTGAATCTGTTAAAATAATTAAACGAAAACTTTTTTCAGAGACTTTCTTGAAAACATCTATTATAATGGATATTCCTAAAAATATCCCTCCCCCAACGTTACCTTTAACAATTACAGGGTCTAAAGATTTAAGTGCCATAACAATATATTCGGCATTTAATGTGAAATTTTCTAAGTAGTTTGGACCATCTTCCTGAAAAAATATGATATTAAATCGGCTACTCGAGTCTCCATCTTTTTTCAAATTGCTAAGTAACGTTAAAGCATTATAAACTGGCGTCATACTCGTAATTCCTGGAGTAAGGGCAAAAAGAATGAGAGTATCTTCTGAGCGCGTTTTTGGCATATTAAAAAACTATTTCAGTGGCTATATTCTTATATCTTTTAAAGTTTTTGAGTCTTAAATATATAAATAGTTATTAGCAAAAAAAAAATTTATTATTTGCTGTTTAAAAGGAAAAAATCCGGTTAAATTCCAATTTAAATAATTAAGAGGTTATTTTCTTTAATCCTTTTTTTACTCGATAGATTTTATTAATTCTATCTATATCTATAAAGCGCTTTATTTCTAGATTATTTAAAAAGTCTCGCATTTCCGCTTTGGATTTCTTTAATCTCTCTGCTAACCCTTTGATATCATTTTCATATTTTTGGAGAGTTTGAAGTATTTCCTTATATCTCTCAAATATTTCATTAATCAGATATTTTAT
This sequence comes from uncultured archaeon, assembly GCA_964600445.1. GTDB lineage: Archaea > Asgardarchaeota > Lokiarchaeia > Sigyniarchaeales > SOKP01 > LW40-45. The sequence continues at coordinate 1,282 of CAZRKO010000170.1, read as the reverse complement.
AGATTCGTTGATATTCAACCCATTTTTGGCACTCGTAGGAAAAATTTTACAATCGTCAGGTAGATTGTTTTGAGCTTTAATTACCTCTGGAGTTCTTGCCCCCTCTAAATCTTGCTTATTTGCTAAATAAATGATTGGAATGTCGGATGTAACAGAATTTCGAATGGAGTTTAAAATAGATATTGCATCATCATCCTTTTCGGGATGTGCGGCGTCAAATACAAATATAAAACCATCCGCTCCACTGCATACTAATTCCCTCATCACTCTAAAACGGAGAAGGCCAGGAGTGCCAAATAAAAACACATCGAAACCATTTAGTTTTAATGAAGCTAAATCCATAGCAACAGTATAATATTTGTTATCCTGTCCTTTAACTTGTACATTTAATGCTTTTTCATCTAAAAACTTAATATATGATGATTTTCCAGACTGTAGAGGGCCGACGACAGTAATTTTAATTAACCATCACCAGTGGAGTTAGTAAAATTATTTTGATGTGATTTTTTTTCTTGTAATTATATTGATCTTTAGTTATATTAAAACTTCCCTTGCTCTTTTAATTAATTAATTTTGCCTTAATAAAGTAACAGTTATGTATCAATCTCTCTATCTTAAGTTACATCTGACAGAAAAGTCTATTAAATCACACAAAAAAAAACGAAAGAGTCATTTTGCTCTAATGTTAGAAATTTGGCATTAAATAATGGAACTCGATATTATAAAAAGAAAAAATGATCCTTTAATGACAAATCCATGAAAAATCATCATCATAAAAGTAATTATTTCGTCAAAAGTCGCAATGTTTATATACTTTTTCAGCATTTTACAACATATTTATTCACTACCAAATTTAATAATATCATTTTTTTTTAATTATTAATTATTTTGGTAAATAGTACAAAATTTAATATTTAAAAAATTGAGAAACTGAAAAAAAAAATGACTGAAAACAAACTAAGTACGATAATGATTATAGGAGGCGGAATTTCGGGAATTGAAGCGAGTCTTACTTTAGGCGAACAAGGCTATAAAGTAATACTTGTAGAGAAAACATCATCTGTTGGTGGCAGGATGGCGCAGTTGGATAAAACTTTCCCTACTTTGGACTGCTCAATATGCATCTTAGCTCCGAAGATGGTCGAAGTAAGCCGTCATCCAAATGTAGAATTACTAGTATACTCGGAAGTTCAAGAAGTTTCAGGAAAAGCAGGTGATTTTCGTGTAAAAGTACTTAAAAAAGCACGATACGTGGATTGGGAAGTTTGTACGGGTTGTGGAG
>CAZRKO010000169.1:0-4442 GCA_964600445.1 uncultured archaeon | reverse complement strand
CACCCTCCATGGAAAAAAAATCGTAATTACAATTAAAAATATAAAAGTTTCAGTTCTTTCCATAATACCGTGAGAATAATACATTATTTTTTGTTGCTCTTTCAAATTTTCCTCTTTAACAACACCGCCTACTATTAAAAAAATAGTTATGCACAATATAATAGCACTGAGGGAAAATAAACCCGGCCACATTAATTGTATTGGATCTGTTGAAACAATTGCCAATAATATAAATATTTCTACAGTTCTATCACAAAAAATATCCAAAATTCCTCCAAAAGTAGTTGGTTCCTCCATTCTTGCCACAGCACCATCTAAAATATCAATAAAAAATGATAAACTCATTAAAATAGTCGAAATAATTATACATTCGAGAACTAAATTTGACATTCCACTCAAGAAGATAAATAAAGCACTTAATAATCCTAAAACTAATCCAATAATAGTGAGTGAGTTAGCTGAAATTCGTCCTAATAATAATTTTCTTACTAACTTATTTATGGCTTTCTTTAACTCAGATTTTTGAAACCAATTATCAATCATACTTCTAATTTACGGTTTTAAAAAATCCATTAAAATAATATTAAATTCTTCTGGTTTCTCTACTGACACAGCATGCCTGGCATCTTCAATAACTCGCATAAGTGTTTTTGGCATAATAATTCCTTTTTTTTCTCTTAATTTAAGATCATTAAATTAATCAAATAATAAAAATAAAGTATTAATTTTTGAAAAAATGATATTAAAAATATCAATTAATAATAAAATTGGAATAATAATAAAATAGGAATGAAAAAATGATTTATCCTCCACATGATTTACGTTGTGAATATTTAAATAACCCTATTGAAATTGATACTCCATCTCCTCGGTTTTCATGGCTTTTGCGTCATGAAGATAGAGCTCAAGTCCAAACTGCATATCAAATTATAGTATCTTCTTTAAAAGAATTCGCTAAATCAGGAAATGGTGATTTATGGGATAGTGGGAAAGTTGAAAGTGAAAATTCTGTCAATATTATATATAATGGTAAGAGCTTAGAAAGCAATACTATATATTACTGGAGAGTGAAATGGTGGGATAAAAATGATGATAAAAATAGTGAATTTAGTGAAATTGCAAAATTTGAAACTGCTTTTTTAAAAGAATCTGATTGGAAAGCAGATTGGATAACAAGAAAGGCATTTACAATTAAAAAAGAAAAGAAGAAATTTCAATATAAATCCGGTATCCACGCTTTTCTTGGAATAGTAAAAGAGTATTATGGAGTTTATATACGCAAAGAATTTAATATTTCCAAGAAAATTCAACATGCTAGATTATATATCTGTGGATTAGGGCATTATGAACTTCGCATAAATGGAAAAAAAATTGGCGATAGAATCTTAGATCCCGGTTGGACAGATTTTGAAAAAATCGCATTATATTCTACCTATGACATTGGCAATTCTCTAAAAGAAAAGAATGCCATTGGAGTTATTTTAGGAAATGGACGCTATCTCGAAAAATATGGGTATAAATATCCCAAACTTATAATGCAACTTAATATTCAATACGAAGACGGTACTAAAGATTCAATATGCTCAAATGATACTTGGAAAGTGTCTCAAGGACCTATTTTAGAAAATGGGCTTTATTATGGTGAAAAATATGATGCTAGATTAGAAATACCTGGATGGGATAAACCTGATTATAATGATTCATCTTGGGAAAATACTGTTGTTGTTGATGGACCAAAGTTAGCCTCCCAATTGATGCCCCCTATAAGAAATACAAAAATAGTTAAACCCAAGAGATTATATAGTACCACTCCTGGTGTGTATATATTTGATTTTGGTCAAAACTTCACAGGATTTGTTAGATTGAAAGTTAATGGGCCAAAAGGCTCTGAAATCAAGATCAGGCATTCCGAACTAATTTTTAAAGATGGTAATCTAAATATGGCCACAATTCGGGGTGCGAATGCCACAGACACGTATATCTTAAAGGGTGGTGGTGAAGAAATATTTGTGCCCCATTTTACCTATCATGGTTTTAGATATGCTGAAATTACAGGTTTTCCTGGAGTTCCAACATTAGAAAGTATCGAAGGGCTTTTTATTCATTCTGATGTTCCTAAAACGGGGGATTTTCATTGTTCTAGTGATTTAATAAACCAAATCCATAAAAACATTATATGGGGGCAATTAAGTAATTTTATGAGCATACCTACTGATTGTCCGCAACGGGATGAAAGACATGGCTGGATGGGAGATGCTCAATTAACAATTGAAGAAGCCATTTATAATTTTGATACGGTAAGATTTTACATAAAATTCTTACGAGATATTCAATTATGCCAAAAAGAAAATGGGGCAGTTTCAGATGTGGTACCTCCTTATTGGCCATTTTATCCAGCAGATCCCGCCTGGGGTACTGCTTATATCACAATTGCATGGTACTTATATTGGTATTATAATGACAAAAGAATATTGGAAGTTCATTACGAATCAATGAAAAAATATGTTAATCATCTTCAAAGAAATACAGAAGACAATATTTTATATAAGTTTGGAAAGTATGGAGATTGGTGTCCACCAGGAAGCATCGTATCAAGAAAAACGCCGATTGAACAAGTATGTACTTGGTATTATTACCATGACACTCTGTTTCTCTCAAAAATCGCTCAAATCTTAGGAAAAGATCAAGAGTATCGAGAATTATCTCAAAGATCGGAAGAAATAAAAGAGGCATATAATAATAAATTTTTAAAAGATGCGTATACAATTCCTAAACTTTCTTTCACTGATAGAACGATCAGTCAAACTTCTAATATCCTTCCTCTCTATTTAAATATGGTTCCCGAAAAAAAGAAGAAAAAAGTACTTTCCTCATTATTACATTGCATTATTGAAGATCATGATTACCATGTCGATACTGGAATTGTAGGCACTAGATATCTATGGGATGTATTGACAGAAAATGGCCATGCAGAAGTAGCATATAAAATAGCAACTCAAGAGAGTTACCCTGGATATGGTTATATGATTAAAGAGGGCGCTACAACTTTATGGGAAAGATGGGAGAAACTTGAAGGGAGTGGAATGAATTCACATAATCATATAATGCTGGGAAGTGTTGATGCATGGTTTTTCAAAACTCTAGCTGGAATATCGACAAGTGAGCCTGGTTGGAACAGGTTAAGAATTAAACCTTACATTCCACCAGATTTAACATATGCAAGTGCATCTTTAAAAACTATCAAGGGATTTGTAAATAATTCTTGGGAAAAGATAGGTAATTCTTTAAAAATGATGATTCACATTCCAGTAGGATGTATCTCGGAAGCTTGGATTCCTATTAAAAATCCAAATTGCGAAATTAAAGAAGGAGATGCTACTTTATGGCAACATGGAAGTTTGGTTGAAAAGGTTAATGGTCTAGAATATAATGAAGTGAAGGAGAACTATGTCATTTTTAATATCGGTTCTGGTTATTATCAATTTACTATCAAACCTTATGAATAAGTAGCATATATCAATATAATCTTATTTTTTCACTCTATTTTTATAAAAATATTTTTATTTTACTGATTGTAAAATATAAAAGATATTGATTTTAGTTGGCTTCGTTAGCTTCAGGGATCAATATGATAAAATTGCTACCTTTAGTGTAATCTCCTATAACTTTATCTTCAACCCAAATTTTACCCTGATATTTCTTTATTATTTTTTTTATCAGCGATAATCCAACTCCCATTCCTTTCCCGCCTTTATGTTCTCTTTCATATCTTTTAAAGATTAGATTCTTACGTTCGTCTGTTACGCCTATTCCATTGTCTATAAACTCCATTTTAATATAATTTATTTCCTCCATCAATATTTTAGAAATTCGTATTGAGATCTCCACATTTTCATTACTGTTATACTTTATTGCATTGTTTAGGAGATTATCAAATGCCTCTTGCACAAGAAAATTAGCTTTAACAGTGATATCTTCATTAAAGGAGTCAATATGAACATCGATATTTTTATCTGTGTAAACATTTTTTACGAATTCAATTGAGTTTTTTAATAGATTATTAATCTCAATTGATTCAATGGGTATATCTCCTTCTTCTAAATTTGATAATGTATGAACATTGGTAACCAGTTTAGCTCCTCTCATAACCTGCTTATTAATAATATGTGAGATAGCATTCACATCCTTTATTTTTTCAGAATCTGAAAGATAATATTTAATAAGTTCTGCTGATGAGTTTATAGTTTGAAGTATGTTATTTATATCGTGAGCAAAAAGATCTTTATAATAATTCGCGCGCTTATAGGCTTTGCGGTATTTTTTTTCAGATTCTTTTATTTTTTTTTCCGCTTCTTTCTTTTCCGTGATGTCGCGTGTTACACCCACCATACCGATTGCTTTTTGACTCTCATCGCGTAAAAAAGTTACTACTATCTCTTTAT
>CAZRKO010000168.1:0-4481 GCA_964600445.1 uncultured archaeon | reverse complement strand
AATCATAAGGTTTTTATTTGAAAATTAGTATTATAATATTAGAAATATAGAAATTATTTTTTCTAATTAAATTCTCTCATAAATAAAATTATGTAAGAGAATTATCTCTTGTTTATTCAAAAACAGAATTAACAAATAATCGAAATATCTTCATATATACACTTTGTAGTAAAATAAATAAAAATTTTAGTACGCAGTTTAAAAGATTAATTTAATATAAAAAAAAGAGATTTTAAAAGCATAAATTAATTTATAGGAGAAGTCGTAAAAAATGAGCTTTGAGAGTGAATTGCAAAGAATTAAGGATGAGATTGTCGCAAATCTTCCTCCTGAAGTAAAAGTTGAAAAAATTGAATTTGAAGGTCCTGAAATCGCTGTTTATTCTGAGAATACAGAAATAAGTATAGATGCTAATTCAACTGTTCTAAAGGATCTCGCAAAATTAATGAGGAAAAGAGTAGTTTTTAGATGGAATGTAGAAAAACGAAAAGATCCTAACGAAACAGAGGATTATATAAGGAATTTAATAGGTGAAGACGCTGAAATTTCGGTCATTGAATTTGATCATACTAGAGGGGAAGTAATAATTGAATCAGTCAAACCGGGGTTAGTTATTGGTAAAAAAGGGGTTAATTTAAAAGAAATACGAGCGAATACATTCTGGCAACCAAAAACGATAAGAACTCCTCCATTACCATCACGAACAATCCAATTAATTAGAGGCATGCTTAAACAAGAAAGACAAACTCAGAAAGATATTCTATTAGCAATTGGGAATAGAATACATCGTCCAATCCTTTTTAAAGACCTATGTGTTCGTATGACTTCTTTAGGAGGATTTCGAGAAGTTGGTAGATCTTGTATACTTATGCAAACTAGAGATAGTAATGTTTTGCTTGATTGTGGATTAAATGTGGGAAATCCTAAAGAAAGATATCCTTTTTTTGAAATTCCGGAATTTTCCGTACGAGATTTAGATGCCATAATCATTTCCCATGCACATTTAGATCATTGTGGACTTGTACCTTTTCTATTCAAATATGGTTACAGAGGGCCTGTTTATAGTACATTACCTACTAGAAACCTATCTACCATGTTACAATTAGATTTTGTCCAAATATGTGAGAAAGAAGGGATGATGAGTCCTTATTCTAAGAGAGATGTTAAGACAACAGTCCTTCATACTATTCCCCTTTCATGGGGCAAAGTTACTGATATCGCTCCGGATATTAAATTGACACTCCATAATTCGGGTCATATATTAGGCTCTTCAATCGTACACTTACACTTTGGAAAGGGAGGTTATAATTTTGTATATACCGGAGATTTTAAATTTCAAAAAACTCGATTGTTAGAAAAAGCTAATGTTAAGTTTCCCCGGGTTGAAGGCTTGCTCCTTGAAGCTACTTATGGTGGACCCCAAGATCGAATTCCTAGTAGGCAAGAATCAGAAAGAGAACTCAAACAAATCTTAAATTCAACGATCAAAAAAGGAGGAAAAATATTAATACCTGTACTAGCTGTAGGGAGGGCGCAAGAATTAATTATAGTTTTAGAAGAATTTATTAATAAAGGTGTGATTGAAAATGTTCCTGTTTTTATAGACGGATTAATCAGCGAGGCAACGGCTATACATACTGCTAACCCTGATTTTCTTAGTAGCGATCTAAGGGAAAAAATATTACATCAAGGTAAAAATCCATTTTTAAGCGACTTTTTTACAACTATAACATCACACGAAGAAAGATTAGATGTGCAAAAAGGAGGGCCTTGTATTATTATGGCAACCAGCGGAATGCTAATAGGAGGTCCTTCTGTCCAATATTTGAGAGTCTTGGCAAATGATAAAAATAATGCTCTAATTTTCGTTTCTTATCAAGTTTCTGGAACGCTAGGCAATAGAATTCAACGAGGATTCCGAGAATTTCAATATATTGATGCAAAAGGAAGAACTCAATTAGTAAAATTAAATCTTAATGTTTTTACATTGGAAGGCTTTAGCGGACATTCTTCAAGGAGTCAAATATCACAATTCTTAAGGCGAATTCAACCTAGACCAAAGATAGTCATCACAAACCATGGAACCTCAGAAAAATGCGTTTCATTAGGCACAATGATTCATAAAAAGCTCAGAAAAGCAACTAAAGCTCCTAAAAATCGTGAAACTCTTATTTTAAAATAATTTTTACCACATTATTATCATTTTTCAAAAGGGTAAATTTTGAAATTTAAATGAAAACTTAATTTTTTTTAAAGAGTAATTATTTATTATCTTAAAACTTTTAACCTTGTGGATTTCTATTGAATTTAAAAGAACATAGATATTCTATACCTCGAAGAATAGTACAATTCATTTCCTTTGTGTTTATTAATTATGTGATTCTTGAATTTATTTTCTTCATTAATTTAAAAGCTTTAGAACCTTTTATAAAAATCCTACCTATTCTTGCAGCTCCAGAAAATCCATTATCAAAAGGAGCTGGGTTTGCGGAATATCTTTTCTATTTTATCGCAGAAGGAGAATTTCCATTTTTGCTTTTAGGAATATTAATTTTAATAATATTATTTACAAATCGATTTTTCTGTGGTTGGATTTGCCCCATTGGAACAATACAAGATGGATTATCTGCTTTTCCAACTAATAAAAAAAAGGTAAACCTTGAAACGCACAATACACTCTTACATTTAAAATATCTTATTGTTATTTTGTTGTTATTAATAATCGTTCCTTTAGGTTTAACAAAAATAACAGATAAGGAATTCTATAAGGATTATAAAGAGAACTTAGGAGATATAGCAAGAAATCCTGTCGGATATTTTTCCCTCTCAGAATATCTTTTTGTATTTTTTCCACAATTGGTTGAAGAAATGTGGGAAAAAGAGAACATAGAACCTCTTTTTACAGAGTTTGCTGTATTTGTTATGTTTGCATTTTATTTAATTGTGCTTATTGTAGCGGTATATTACCCTCGAGCATATTGTAGATATATATGTCCATTTGGAGCGATAACAGCAGCGATTAGCGATTATTCATTTTTAAAATTATCGCGGAGTCCAGTGCGATGTGTTGGTAGAGCAGAATGTGGGATATGTGAAAGAGTCTGTCCAAAGCAAATTAGAATTTTAGACGAACCTTTTGAATTTTTTACTGGAAACGGTGAATGCAATTTGTGTATGAAATGCATGGAGTCATGCCCTTTTAACGCTGTGGAATTAAGGTTTGGGTAAAGAATTTTATTAATAATATTATCATTTAGATTGAACTTTATTATTTGAAATTTATATGGCAGAATAAATATAATGGATCCTAATAAGATTGAACAGTTACGTTTACGTTTGGGGAAAGATAGCGATATTGGTGTCCATGGAATTTTAGATTCACAAGCTGTAAGATATTATGATGAAGATAACGATAAAGGATATAGAGATATAAGACCGCCCTTTTTTCGTGATGTAGATCGAATAGTCCATAGTAAAGCTTATGCAAGATATATAGATAAAACCCAAGTGTTTTTTGACATAATTAACGCTAACATTACACATAGATCCCTTCATGTCATAATAGTTTCAAGAGTGGCTAGACAAATTGGAAGAGTATTGAAGCTTAATTTAGATTTGTGTGAAGCTATTGCGTTAGCTCATGATACAGGTCATTCTCCTTATGGTCACGTAGGAGAGGAGATCTTAGATAAGATAGGTCAAAAATATAATTTAAGAAAATTTATGCATAACGCTCAGAGCATACGTTGGCTTGCTTATCTAGAAAAAAGGTTCCCGAAACAACCAGCAAAAGGTTTGAATCTCACTTTACAAACTCTTGATGGAGTTCTCTGCCATGATGGCGAAATTAATGAACAAGAACTAAAACCTAAAAAAATAAACGGAAAAACTTGGGAAGATCACTTTAAAGAGTACGAGGATTGTTTCAATAAAAATACTATTAAACGAGTTCCAATGAGTTACGAAGGAGTAGTTGTAAAATTCGGGGATTCAATCGCTTACATAGGTAGAGATATCGAAGATGCCATATTATTAAAATTTATCAAAAGAAAAGAGATTCCTGATAATTGTAAAAAAATTCTCGGTGACACAAACCGAAAAATAATTCATACTTTAATAATGGATTTATTAACTTTTAGCTTAGATAATGATACGATAGGTTATAGTGAGGAGATTTTTGAAGCATTAAAAGCATTAAAAAGCTTTAATTATGAGAAAATTTATAATAGAAGGGATTTACTTATAGATGAAAAATCGAAGATTTCTTTTAAAGAAGACCTAGCTAAAAAATTTGAATTAATATTTGAAAAATCGTTAATGGACCTTAGAGAAGAAAATTATAATTCTCCGATATTTAACGATCACATAGAATATATAGACGATGCCAATTATTCTACATATTATAAAGCCCTTAAAAAAAGAAATGAATTACCTTTAATTGTTAGAGATTTTATCGCTGGAATGAGTGATAAGTATTTTAT
>CAZRKO010000167.1:0-4508 GCA_964600445.1 uncultured archaeon | reverse complement strand
GATCTTGGATGTTCATATCCATACTTCTCATAATAATTTCTAATGAGCCTTCAGCACCCTCAAAAGAATAACCTTGATTTTCCTTTTCCTTTATTTCTTGAAGTATGGCTGAAACCTTAGGATTAGTTTCTGTTAGAGGAATGTTAAATTTATTGGCCATATGAAGTATCGAACTTTTACCCGCTAATTCTGATACTTTTATATTCCGGGAGTTTCCAACTAGTTCTGGATTTATATGCTCATATGTTCTGACATCCTTTCTCATAGCTGAAATATGAATTCCCCCTTTATGAGAAAAAGCATATCTTCCTACGAAAGGTTGATCATCATTGCTTGGTAAATTGGCCATTTCATAAATATAATGCGAAACTTCCGTAAGATTTTCAAGAGCCTCATCAGAAATACAATTTATTCCCATTTTTAATTTAAAAATTGGAAGAATTGTAGTTAAGTCTGTATTTCCGCACCTCTCGCCAAATCCATTCATCGTTCCCTGAATCATCCTGGCGCCATGTTGATATGCTTCCAAAGCAATGGCATTCGCTACACCAGAGTCATTGTGAGCATGAATTCCTAATCGAATATCCTTGCCTAAACGACCTTTCACGTCTTCAAAAATGGGACCAAGCTCATTTGGTAAAAGTCCACCGTTAGTATCACATAATACTATCCATGACGCACCAGCATTGGAAGCACATGATATTGTTTCTAGGGCATACTGTTTATTGTTTTTATATCCATCAAAAAAGTGCTCAGCATCATAAACAACCTCGATTCCATTCTTATTTAAAAACATGATAGTATCTTCAATCATATTAAGATTCTCTTCCAAAGTAGTTTCTAAAGCTGCTTCAACATGTAAATCCCAACTCTTTCCAACGATCGTAGCTCTTTTTACGCCGACTGCGAGCAAGGCTCTAAGATTTGGATCATCTTGTACTTTAATATCTTTGCGTCTAGTTGCACCAAAAGCATATATCCTGGTTCCATTAGAATTAGTATCGAGAGTTGGAATCTTTTTATAAAGCGTTGTATCCTTAGGGTTTGACCCTGGCCAGCCAACTTCAATCATAGGAATATGTAAATCATTAATTAATCTCTCTAAAATACGAATCTTATCTTCTATTGAGTAACTTATTCCTGTTTTCTGAGCCCCTTCTCTAAGGGTTGCGTCATATATGTATACTTTATTATTTTTTGCCAATGCATTTCCTCCTTCGTTCTTTTTATTATCTTATATTATCAAAGATGAAATCTTAAACCCCGAGAAAAGATAAAAGAAAAGTCAAAAAGAGTTTAAAATTCCATTTCTTTTATGAAATTATATAATAATTCCAATAATAATAATGCTAATAATGATGATACCGACAGGAATTATTTTCATAATTTTCATAATTAATTAAAATATAGGGAATTGGACTATAAAAATTTTAACTATAAGATATTTATTATATAACTATATTCATAAATTATATTTTGAAAATAATTGAAAGGTTTAAAAAATGGTTGTAAAATATTGTCCTGCGTGTGGTGCTGAATTAGATACTGACACCCAGTTTTGCAGCTCATGTGGGTCGGATTTGAGAGAGAGAGTACCAGAAGCTGAAAGTGAGCCTCCAAAAACTATAATATCAACTACTCAACAGCAAGCATCTGTTTCTGTACCTGATGCTAAACCCGTAGCAGAAAAAGAATCCACTTCGGGAGTAGAATATGCTGATTTTTGGGAGAGATTCGTGGCCTTAATAATTGATGGAGTTATAATTGGGATATGTTATGGAATTCTATTTGCCATTCTAGGTTGGTCGATCTTAGTTCATTTAATTGGTTTTGCGATAGGTCTTCTCTATTTTTGGCTTTTAGAAACTGCAAATAACGGCCAAACATTAGGAAAAATGGCAATGAAGTTAAGGACTGTAAACCAAGACACATTAGAAGTAGCCACTGTTGGCGATTATTTATTAAATAATCTTCTTAAAGGTCATGGTATTTCACTTCTAATAGATTTTATAATTGGAATAATTGTAAATTCGGGAGATCCAAAGAAAAAATTGCGGATAATGGAGAATGCATCAAATACCACCGTGATACATTTATAGTATTAAATTATCTCTTTTTTTATTTTTATTTTTTTTAAAAATCTATACTATCTAAACATTTTTTAAGGTAAGTTACTATGAGATAATTCAGAGAATATTATTAATTTTAAAAAAAATATTTTCAAAGCAGAGGTTATAAAAATAGAGGAAATAAGACATCAAGAGTAACATGATATAGAATGGGCAAAAGATTGGAAGACAATTGTAGAAGTTTTTGATTCAATCGATACTTTGAAAAAATTATTTAAATCCTTGGATGTGTCATATCTCCGGGAAGTACAGCAAAAAATTCTAATTCTAAACCTTGAAAAATACGCTTTTTCACTTCAGAATTACATTATTGAGAAATACTCAAAGGAAAATATTTAATAATTCTTATATGACTCATTTTTAATTATTTAGATGATATCTTTTTCACCTGAATCTTTCTCCTTTAGTATTAATTTTAGGAAATCAACTCTTACAAAAAGATAAATCAAAATAACGAGAAGATAAAGACTTATTATACTTATTACCCAACTTTCTCCCCCAATCAAGTTGCAAATATTAATTAAATTATAAGCAAAAACCAACATCATCCCGAATTTACCAAGCCAACAAAAAAAAATGGTTTTCTTAGGGCTATATTTTAACATACCTAATGGAATAACAATTAAATCGTCTGATATTGGTGTTAAAGCGGCTAAAAATATAAGGAATGGAGTAAGCTTTGGATAATTTACTAAAATTTTCTGCATTTTTTTTAAATCTTTTCTCCGTTCTTCGGTAATAACTTCAGCAGCACTTCTCCCTATAGCATATCCTCCCATTTCTCCAACAAGGCAACCAAGACTTGCTATAAACCCAACTAACAACGGAACTAAGGGATTTAGTGTTAAGAAAGGTTGGGAACTATAGCAGACAACCCAGGTGTAGGGTGTCGGTATTGGCAATAAATTTCCGATTACACATACCCAAAATGTTATTAGAAGCCCTGTCGCTAGATTCTGGAATGGTTCATACTTCGATATATTCTCAATTGCCTCTTGGTGGCTTACATTTAATAATAGATCTATTGAAATAACAGTTAGAATTATTAATAAAAAAATGAAAACTAAATCTGCTTTTTTTAACTTCAAGTTTAAAAGTATTTAGGTAATTTTCTTTAGGTATCTAAAAGTAAGAGAAATTTTTAATTTATTTACTAGTCTTCATTATGTAAATGTTACCAGAAAGATTATACCTATAATACCACTAAATAAAATTAGTATCATTATAATTAGAGATGTCCAATTTCTTTTAGATTTTTTTTTAATCGTTCTTACAGGTCTCTTCGTCGGTTTTCGTCTTACATGACTCATAATATTTCTCGTTTAAAGGCTACGTTTTTATTTAATTATTACTTTCATCATTATCAATTTTTTGTAGGAGTTCTGTAATAACGACATTATTATATGAGAACAAGATTCTTGGTACATAATTCTCCGCTAAATAGGGACCATCAGGAACTTCTTCTTTCAGAGGAAATAATCTTTTTTCTTTAATTACAGAGCCCATGTAATTTTGGTCATACTCTTTATAGCCATATATTTTATTTTTTACAATGACCATTTTTCTCTCGTAACCCTCTGGAATTCCGGTCTTTTCTAATAATAAAACGATTTTTTCTCGTGATAATTCCGCGAGTAATTCCATGTCTTCTTTAGTACCCTCATAAGCCGGTCCAGTTTGCTCTTTTTCGAAATCTTTTTCTTTTTCTATTCCCGAAGTTATTTTAAATCCCCTAGTTTCTTGGCCTTCATCAACGGCTGTTATTTTATAAGCTATTCCATATTGATCTCTTATTTTTGGCGCAGTTTTAGCAGCGATAAATTTCATTCTTGTTGTTGTGTTTGCCCCGTGCCAGAGCCATACCCTATAGTGTTCTGGATCTACAAACAACAATATAAAATCAGGGTCTAATAATTCATGTAAAGGAATACCATCTTCAACAATTAATTCTTCATAATCTGCTAATTGGTCATTAAACTGAAAAATTCTTAGTTTTTCTTCCTCTAATTTTGGAAGTTGAACTTTTTTAAGCCTTTTGACTAAATCCTTAGATTGTTTCTCCTCGTTGGACATATTATCCTTAATTATTAGTTTTCAATAATATAATATTTTTAATATTTTAATTATTTATTATTGTTTTTGGTTATTTTTAATTTCCCTACATTTTCAATTTCCTTTTGTTAATTATAAATCTTCAGTCTCTCTTTATTTATAATTGTCCATCTGCTTGAAATTCATAGGAATGAGACTGACAGAACAAATACAAATTAAAAAAACAAGACAATTATCTTATCTATGCCATTTAGCTAAAAATCTATATAATCTGGCGAATTATTACGTGAGACAAGAATTTTTTTATTTAGGGAATTGGTTGAGGTA
>CAZRKO010000166.1:0-4512 GCA_964600445.1 uncultured archaeon | reverse complement strand
AAGTTTAGAATTAAGGAAAGTGGGTCAGACCCACGTTCCGCACCAAGTTGAAATATATTATTTAACATTTTTTTTTTTTTAATTAAGTATTTTGATTGCTTATTTATCTAATTTTGATAATAATAATATTTATTTATGCTTTTCTATTATAATAAAGCATAGTACATTTAATTTTTGGAAAAAAAAAACTTTTCTGTTTTTCTATGATTGATGAAGAAGACGATGATGAGGATATTTTAAAGAAAGGATTTACATTAAAAAGCGCATTAAAAAATCTTGTTGTGATTTTTTTCATTTTGATGGGGGCTATGTTCATATATTTTGGATATGGTCCAGATCAATGGTCAAACTTATTCATTGGGTTTTTCTTAATATGTATTGGTACTACCATAATGCAGGTTCAAAAACAGACCCCAGACCCGATAAGGCAAACTTTAACGATCCTAGTATGCGGGCTTTGTGGGCTAACCAAAGTTAGAAATTATGAACAAGGAGATTTTGTGTTTCAGAAGACTGATGCCTGCAATAAATGTAATAAACCAATAGAAATTAAGCAGATTTATTCTGTAAAATTGAAAAAGCCAACAGAATCTAAAAAGAAGGAAAGCTTAAAACCAAAACAAGATACTAAAACTTAAACGTTTCAAAATTGGTTTTAAAACCTACAATCGTAAAATTTTTTAGTAAAAAAGGATTCCATTTAAAGGGTGTAAATTTATTTTACATGGGAAGGAACCAATTTTACAGCAATTAAATAATCTGCAAAACCAAATAAATCCCATAAATGCCCTGTTTTAATTAGCCTGTATTTAAATAAATCGTAAATGATTAAAAATGGGAGAAAAATGATCTTCCTAAAATCTCTTCTAATTCCTTCTTTTAGAATTTTAAAACCATTCCTCATGAGTATAAATCTAAATTCTTCATTAGAATACAGACTTATATGTGATGGATCATCAAAAAAATTCAACGTACCTTTTCTATGTGGAAGTTTTGTACTTCTTATCGAAGGATACTCAATATAAATCAATCCATTTTTTTTTAATTTTGAAATCAACCGAATCAATACTTTTCTTCCTTCTGGCAAATGTTCAAGAACATGAGAGAGTATTATAATATCAAAAAAATTATAGGGGATTTCCGAATAATCTAATGTATTTAAATCAATTTCAAAAAACTTTTCCATCATCCTTATCTCTTTTAGTGAATAAAACCTACGTTGTAAATCTAATCCATAATACATACTTTTAGGATACTGTAATTTTGCTCTTTGGAGAGAATAATTTCCACATCCAATATCTAAAATTTTGCAATTGGGATCTTTTAAAAATTTAGGTATTAAATAAAATCGAAATTCAATAAATACGTGTTTTTTTAAAAAAAATTTCAACCATTTTAAGTAAGGATTATGTCTAAATTTGGCAATTATCATAATCGATTTTTTAGAACCCTTAATATTATATAAAATTACCTTAATTGATATTAATTAACCTTACAATTAGATAAATCTTCTCAGTTTTAAAAAATTATCATGATTAGCTTAAAATCCATAAATATATTTTTATTTAAGCAGGCTTGAAAGAATGATTTGAATCTAATTATTAAATGAGTAAATTTTTGAGGAAAAAACCTCAATATATTTCAAATTTTCCATTAGTTGATTTATAATATCGAAAATAATAAAGATCATGAATCCCGAGAGTAAGATTAATCAAATAATACCTGATTTAAAATAAGTGAAGATTGACACTTCAGAATATTAGAATTAAATGAAATAAGAAGTAAAAATTGATAAAAGTTTAATTGACATACAATTGGAGAGGGGTTCCAATCGTAAAATTTTTTAGTAATGCTTTTTTTAACATATTAAGATCGTAAAAATGCTTGAGTAGAAACAAATATGAATTTAAAGTTCAATATTATTAGCTTCACAAACAAGCAAGTACACGATTTTAAATTCTTTAATTTCTTTATTCTGCCAAGAGAGTAGTATATTAAATAGTATTCTCTTGGCTGTAGTTAAAATTATATTCCAATAAATTGAATATTAAAATTTCACCTAATCAAGTAAAAAATCTTTTATTTAATTTGAGATAGGGCAATTTCAAGCAATTTAGTAGCCAAAAGATTTAAATACATTAAATATTTAGAAAAAATATAACGAAAAGAATAATAAATAGGATTTTATAATATGGGTATTAAGCTTAAAAAGCAAGTTATTGAAATTTTTAAAGTTCTTAGAGAAAAGAATGCTGACTGTAAAGCATCAGATCTCGCAAAGGAATTAAATATTGATTATATTGTTTTAATGTCAGCTATAAATGATTTAATGGATGTAAATTTGGGGCGTTTTAGGGAAGATGAAATATTTCAATTATCTTTAAATGAGGAGGGCGTTTCATACTTAAAAAATGGCCTTCCTGAGCGTCAATTGCTTAATATTTTATTGAAGCGTAATATTAAAGAAATTGAAATAGATGAATTATTAAAATATGCTAAATTGGAGAACAGTATTTTTTATATTGGAATTTCTAATATGAAGAAAAATAGATGGATCGCTCAAAGTAAAGCAACTGGAGAGAGTAAAATTTTCCTGATAGCTGACAAATTTCCTGAAACAGAACTTGAGATATTTTTAAAAAAATTTGAAAAAAATGATATAATTGACTATTCAGATTTATCAAAGAAAGAGTTAACTCAATATAATGTATTGAATAAAAGAAAGCTGATTAATAAAACAAAAAAAACGCAAAGAATAATTTCTTTAACTGAAAAGGGAAAAGCAATAAAGTTGTCTGAAATTGAGGAATTAAAGCAAATAAGTAAGATTACCTCAGAAATGCTAAGTTCAGGGACTTGGAAAGATTATAAACTAAAACCATTTGATGTGACTAAACCAGGACCATTATTAAAAGCCGGAAAATTACATCCTATGGTTAATCTTATAAATGAGATTAGAGAAATTTTTATTTCTTTAGGCTTTACGGAAATCAGAGGACCAATTGTCGAAAGTGCCTTTTTTAATTTTGATGCATTATTTCAACCCCAAGATCACCCTGCTCGGGAACTGCATGATACATTTTATTTAAATAATCCCAAAATAGCAAAATTGCCAGAAAAAGAAAGAGTTAAAGCTGTTAAGGAAACTCATGAAAATGGAGGGGATTCTGGCTCTTTAGGATGGGGTTATAAATGGGATGTAAATATTGCTAAGAAGACGCTCTTAAGAACCCATACTACAGCGACAACCATTAGAAGACTAGCGGAATATCATAGAAATAACGATATCCCACCAATTAAAGTGTTTTCAATTGATCGAGTATTCAGAAACGAAAAACTTGATAAGTCCCATTTAGCAGAATTTACTCAAATAGAGGGCATTGTTATTGGAGAGAGAGTAACTTTATGTGATCTAATAGGTGTAATAAAGGAGTTTTACAACAAAATTGGATTTGAAAAAGTAATCACTAGACCAGGATTTTTCCCATATACAGAGCCAAGCATGGAGATAGCAGTATATTATGATAAATTAGGAGAATGGTTAGAGATGGGAGGATCGGGAATATTTAGACCTGAGGTCACATACCCTTGGGGAATAAAAAATCCTACACGAGTACTCGCATGGGGTTTAGGGCTTGAACGACTCGCAATGTTGAAATATGAGCGTGAAGATATTCGCGATTTATATATTAACCCGATTAAATGGTTAAGGCAAGAATCATATTAGGATGAGTAAATAATGCCAACATTAGATTTAAAAATTGAAAGATTAGAAAGATTAGTGGGGCGTAAGTTAGATATAAAAGAATTAGAGTACGATTTACAGTGGATAAGTTTAGATTTAGAAGATGTGAATGAAGAAGAACAAAAAATTAAAGTGGAATATAATCCAAATAGACCAGATTTTTCAAGCCCAGAAGGAATTGCCAGAGCACTTAAAGGGTATTATGAAGTGGAATTAGGATTACCTTCTTATACGATTTTTCCCGGGGATATTGAGATGAATGTGGATCCTAGTGTAAATAGGGTTAGACCATACATAGTCTGTGGTGTAATTCGGGATATTAATTTGGATGAGGACGAAGTTGCTACTTTAATGAATATTCAAGAACACCTACATTGGGCTGTAGGAAGGGATAGAAAGAAAGTAGCTATTGGAGTGCATGATTTAGATAAAATAATCCCGCCTTATAGATATCTCGCAGTAAAACCAGATTCAATAAGTTTTGTTCCCTTGCATGGTGATGGATATCCTATGAATTTAGAAGAAATACTTCTATTACATGAAAAAGGAATTGAATATGCTCATATATTGGAAGATAAGGAAGCATATCCTCTCTTACTAGATAGTAATGACGAAGTTATCTCTTTTCCACCAGTTATTAACGGCATTCTCACAACAGTTTCAGACGATACAAAGAACTTATTTCTAGACTTGACGGGTACAGATTATAAAGCTATTAATTTAGCATTAAATATTTTATCAACTATGCTTGCAGATACAGGTGCTAA
>CAZRKO010000165.1:0-4533 GCA_964600445.1 uncultured archaeon | reverse complement strand
ATTTTCAGGTATTTTAATATTCTTATTAGACACTTTAAACATTTTAAAAGGTATATCTAATATTTCGGCTGTATAAATGACTTGAATATTTTTTATAGCTACATTAATATAGGTTTTTAAATCTAGAACATTTTTATACACAATAATTATATCTTTGTTTGGAACTTGATTTTTTATAGCTTTCAATTCTTCTAGTATAAATTCACTTGCTTTTACTTCGATAAAAGATTGGTTATTATAAGTAAGAGGGAGAAAGGAATGATTAACAACATGTTCTTGGTTTATTAAAGTAGATGAAAAAATACAACAATATCCTAAATTAAAGTGCTTTAAGATGTTAAAAGCGACTAGGATATAACCATCGTCATTCTTCAATTTTAGATAGCTTTTATTATCATTTCGAAATTTTAAAGATAAATAGATTAATATATATTGAATTTCAAACTCATCAGATTCTAAAATTGTTTTTAGTGTTATAATTTTATGGGATGTTAGAATTCTCTTTTTAATCTCATTATAAATACTTTGGGAACCTGGTTCTATATTATTAATAATAAATAGTGTATTGATATTAGAGTTATCATTAAATTCTAAATTATAATCCTCTGGATTTAACTTTACATCTGAATATAATTTTATATCTTCAATTGATTTTATATCAAAATAATTATTTATATTATCTAAAAATCTGTTTATTACTTTTTCATATTCGTCTTGCAATTCTACAGTTTTATCAATTAAAATTCTCAAAGATAATTTTTCATCCATTCGGCTCAAAATCTCTTGTTTCAGCAAATCTTTAAAAGGCGTTTCTCTATTTGAAATTAAAAATTTAAAAATAGGATAGTTAAGATTTTTTTCTTGAAATAAAGATTTGTTTTCAGTTAGTTCTACATATTTATCATTAATAAGTAATTTAATTAATATATCTGAAATATGATTAAACCTAACTTGGAATTTCTCTTTTGTATGGTAATAAAAAGCTTCCCATTTTTTATTTATTTCCTCTTTTATAAATTCATTTTGCGGAAAATTAATAATAGAATCGCGTATCTCATAACGTGGGACATAACTTAAAAGAAATACTTCCTTTCCTAGATTAATAGTCCCAAATTCTTCTGCTTCACACAAGTCATATTTCGTTTTATAAGGATAATCAGAGTCAATAGAATCTATGGGTTCAGCTCTTTTACTTATCCTACCTTTCGAATATTTTCTTAAACAACTCCGCACCTCATTTGCGGGAGTATAAACACCATTTGAATTTTTTACAATAAGGTCTTCTATGTAAGATTTTATAAATAAATCCAATGACTTTAGTTGACGATTAGACCATTCTTCAGAGATTTCTACTCCTATAATTATTAGATTTGAACTAATTAAGAATGAATAATTCTTGACATCATCAATATCTCTTAATATTATACCAAAATCTTTATTTTTATTCTGAAAAATTGAAAAGGGAAAATCTATTGAATATTCCCCTTTTCTTATATAAAATCTTAATGACTCTATACTCATTGGATAATCAAGAGATATTCTATATCTTTTTAAATTCTCCTTTTTTGTTTTAAATTTCCATCCTGGTATCCAAATCATTATTATCACTAAATAAAAAGTGGTAAATTAGTTTCAATTTCCTTTATATCCAAATTGATAAAAGTATTTAGTGTGTGCCTGACGGCATGTATTGGAATCGGTAATGTTATACGAAACTGAGAATAACCCGTATAACACTGAGTTAAATCAAAAATATTTTGTAAAAATTCATCAAAATCTAAATCATATGATGATTCTATTTTGATTATTTTAGTTGGTTGACTAGTTCCTTGATAATTTTTAAATGATACAAAATAGGCTTCAGAATTGTTTAAAATAATAGAGTCTCCAATTTTAGTTGGTGCTATTCTACCATCTTTTTCAAAATAAATCCTTACGAGTGAATTTTGATGAATCTCAAAAATTGAATAATTTAATTTAAATTTTTTAAAAGTATCAACGAATATTTTTTTATCATCATCATAAAGATTTCCTAAAAATAAACAATTTAAAATTAGATTCTTATCGATCTCTATAATTTTATTTAATATTTTCAATAAATTAAATTTAAAATCATCAATTTTACTTTTAAAATAATAAATCTTAATTAAAATTCCGATATCTGAGTAAATTGCAATTGAAATTGCTTTTTCTTCTAATTGTTTATTAGAATAGATATTAATACCAAGATATAATTCATTTTTTCTCTCTCTTTTATTTATTCTCCATGCTATATATCCTAACTTTGCATATAAGCCTAAAAAAACATTTCTAAAATAATTAGTTATATTTTTATTATAACTATTTAAAAATGTAGAGAAATTTATTCCTTGAGAGGGAATCAATTTAGATCTATTATACAAATGGCTTTTTAACTCATTGACAAAGGTTTCATCTTTTTCATTTAGATTTCCATAAACAAGAATAATTATGTCAATTTCATTTTTTTGGAGAAAATTTTCTAAAATTTCCAATTTATTATCGACTTTAGAAGGTGAATTAATTTCTTTTATATTAACTTTCTTAAAATTGAACATTTTAGAGAAACAAACCCTAAATTTCTTCTCATTATTAAGTGCATCTTTAATTAAGTCACAATTTATATCCTTGAAATTTCCTAGATAGAATATACCTACAGAGATCTCTTCGTGAGTTTTCTCATCATAATCCCATGGTTTGTATCTCTGTATTTCCAAAGCAGGAACTAAGGAATATTTATTGTTGAATAATTCTAATCGTACTTTTTTGAAAATAATCCTTCGCCCTATTTGTTCTTTTCGTTGGAGATAAAGAGGGTTTGAAGATTTAAATTTAAAACTTGAAACGGAAACATCTTTGAGAACCAATGCGTAATCAAGAGTAATTTTAAATCGAGATACAGGATTTAAAACAATTTCATCCATAATTTTTGGTCGATCCTTAGGATCTATACGATCAAATCTTGGTTGAGGCCTTAATCTTTCAGGTGGGAAATCATAAGGTTTATTTGAAATTTCTACTTTTATAGTCTTTAAATCTGGATTTAGATGGTTTCCTAATATTTGCTTGAAGCAGATTCGTTTTTTATTGTGATACTGTATTAAGTTTTCACCAGAAATTGAAATTTGGGCGCTTGTTTCTGAATTTACACTTTTAAAAATTAATCCTGATGAAGGCATTGAAAGTTTACAACTACTAAAAGAATTTATTTTTTCATTACAATTTTCTATTGGACAATAATCAACTAAATACTTATATTCAGATTGCTTAATCATATTCAATAGATCATTGTTTTTTAGGGTATCAGTGTAAAATAATTTAACACGTGAGTCAATAAATAAACCAATTCTACCGTTTGTAAGTACTTTTGGAGAAAAGATAAATCCTCTTATTAATTCAATTTCCCGACTTTTATAAATATATTCTTCATATTTTAAAACCTCATAGACTCTTCTCTTAATTTTTTCAGACACTTTCCAAGTTTGTGATGGATCATTCATAAGAAAATTAATTACAACAGAACCTAGTAGTTTTTCTATAATTTTTATCTGATCAGAATTATTATAATTAAGCTTAATTTTAACCCTTGATTTGTAATTGTTATCAAATTTCTCATTTGTCATTTTTACATGATCACTTGAATAAATATCATTTCCATCATGAAAAATTGCTATGCTTCTATTGATTCTTCTTAACTCTCTAACAATAAATCCAACATTATAAAAATCAAGATTCGCTCCTTCTATTGGAGAGTATTGAACAATTTCTAATTTCTCACTTAAGGGATTTTTGTCAAATTCAAGAAAATTTAAAAGAATTCCTGTCACTTCATTTACCTTTTGAAAATTTTATATTTATAATATTAAAATTTATACTATTCTTGTAAATATCAAAAAATATACTTTGAATTAAATCATAACAATAATAGAATCCAAAAATTTGAGGAAATATTAATAGTTTTTTTCTTTTTGGTTTACTTTGTTTTATAGAAAAACCTAAAAACTCTAAAAAGTTACGATTACGTGGTTCAATAATAGATTCTATTCTAATTAAATTATATTTTATTTGAAGTATATTATTAACAGAATCAGAATAAATTTCAACATTCATCAAATTATTTTCTCTTTCACGTATATTGAGTTTGAATAAATTGTTGTCAATCTTATCTTTTAAACGATCTTTAATCTCTTCTGGGTGAAAGTCATTTTCGTTAATATTTAAACTAAAAGTTCCAATTATATTCCACTTAAATTCATCCTGAAAAGGTTCAATATCTCTTAGTAACTGGTTTTCAATAGCTAATTCTGATTCAAGGGGTAAGTTTTTAGCCCATATATAATCATTTTTAAATTCTATTAATCCTTCTTTTTGAAAATCACAAAGTTGGTTTTGTAACCTTTCTTTAGATAAAAAATCACTAACATATAAATACTCCTCCGAGAATTTCTGAATATAAAAATCATAGAATTCATTTAATTCTCAGGTGGCCCAATTTATCTCTCTTAACCTGAAGAG
>CAZRKO010000164.1:0-4554 GCA_964600445.1 uncultured archaeon | reverse complement strand
TTATAATAAATTAAGTGAATTCTCAAATAAATCTTTTATTGTTATTATAAAAAATGACTTAAAATCCTCAAAAAAATTATAGAATATTATTTAATATTGTTAATTTTCTTTCTTTTTTCCCTTTCTTCGGGCGTTAATTCATTCTTTTTTAATCAAATTATTGCTTTAATGAATATTATAGATGCGAGAATAATTCCAATTACGTAGAAAATATTTACTGTCCAAATTAAATCTATGATCTCTTTATAAAATTCAACGTCTATAAAACGACTTAATATCGCTACTAAGCCTATAAATATCATTGAAGCTAGTAAAGCAATATTCTCGTATAGTTTTATTTCAGTATCTTCTAAAATGAATACTTTTAGCCAGTAAATTGCGAGAATGAAAACAATTGGAGTAAACACGAATGCTGCGATTGCTGAGGGTATTAACAAATAAACAGCGAATTTGTTTTGCCATAAATTTAAAACTTCTTTTCCAGTCATTTGATCTTGAAGTTGGGCTTTAGCATATTTAGATCTTACGCTAAAATATTTTTTTTTAATACCTCTGCCAACACCTTTAGCACCTTTTTTCCATTTTAAAAGTCTTCCCTGATTTACAGCACTTTCAAATCTGTCTTTAATAACAGGAATAATATATAAATTGATTATAAGAGACCCAATGCCATAGATGAAAATAATATTATCAATCCAGACGTATGTATCTTCCCATATTCCTATCATGGATAATCCCCCTCTACCTATATAGCTTGAAAAGAGTCTGTAAATCGCATAAATTATAAATAATATGGAGATTGAAATTTGAGCTCCGATGAGAAAATAAGTGCCTCTTTTGCTAATTTTATCTTTTATTATATTAAAGAGAATTAGAAATCCAATTGCTATGTTTAAAACTAAACCAAATCCTGCGAGAAAGTTAATTACCCAGAAGAATATTAAAAATGCTATGTTGAATGATAAAACGCCAAAGAGTATATTCCAAACCATATATAAAGTGGATATTATCAATCCCGCAATGTAAAAAATATCAAATTTCTCTAATTTCATGAGTAATGTAGATTTTGGTTATATTTAATTTTTTAGATCGATTTTGTAATAATATTTCTTTCTTTTTTCATTTTAACAATTTCAGTTCCAGTGATATATAGATCATATAATATCACTATAAGATCATCATTTTTTAAAGAAATAAGTTTAATATGCCCATATGAGCCGTTATTGGAACAAAATTCTAATAGACAAACTTTTTGAAAATAATAAAGAAAGAAAGCCCAGCGTTAAATATAAAATAAACACTAATATTGGAAGATTTTATTTCTATTTTAAGAAAGAGGGAAATTCTAAGGTTTCTGGGAAACTAGTTTTTTTTCCGGATATTAATTCTACTAATGCTGAAAGGAAATAATTAAACTCTCTTTCTGATTTCCGTTATTAGGCAATAAAATTGTTAAAATAATCAGTTTTTTATTATATTCTTATTTTTATTTCATAATATTCTAGTTCGGAAAAAACGTAAATAAATTTTTTAATATGATTGAAAGGATCATTATACTTGGAGGCAAAGGTGGCGTAGGAAAATCATCAATAAGTGCGGCAACTGCAGTTGCTTTGTCTGATTTATTGCCTGATAAAAAATTGCTTCTTATTTCGTTTGATATTGCGCATAATTTATCAGACATGTTTAATACCGAAATTGGAGGTACGTTGACTCCATTAACAAATAATCTTTGGGGGATCGAACCGGATCCTGACGCTTATGCCGAACAATATACGAAAGTCTTTGCTAAGAAAATGAAAGATCTTCTTAAAAAAATGCCAATAGTTGGTTTAATCCCTCAGATAAAAGACTTCATCGACACCACATTTACGGCAGATTCAATTCCCTTAGCTTTAAAGAATGCTATGTTTTTTCAAAAGATTTTAGATGCTGAAGATACTATTTATAGAGATGGGGCTGATGCGATTGATTTTGACATATTAATTGCTGATTTTCCTCCTACAGGAAATATGTTGGCACTTTTCGATGTTCCTGAGGACACCGTTAAAGTTGTATTAAAGTATTCTCTTAATTTTTATAATTCAATAAAAAATTCACTCCATGGAGTTTCAAAGGTGTTTAAAAAAGTGCTGCACCCATTTGAGCCGGAAGCTAATAAAGAGCAGTTAAGCGATGAACTTGTAAAAATGCTAACTGAACTTGAGGAAAGGGGTGAGCGAATCAGTGAATTAATACATAATGTAGGCTCACTTCGCCTTGCAACTATTGCAGAAAAACCAAGTTTCGAAGAAATTAAAAGAGCTCGAGATTTAACAATGAAATATGTAAATCTTGAAGGTGTTCACATAAATATGTTAATACCTAACGAACATGCTAAAAACTGTGATTATTGCGGAAAATTACATTCTTTACAGCAAAATTATTTAAAAGAAATTAAAAATGAATTTCAAAATACTAAAATTTGGCAATCTAATAAACTTATTGAAGAACCGATTGGATTAGAAGGGTTAAGAAAGCTTGCCCGTGAAATATATGGAGATGCTAATGTTAAAGATATTTTATATCCAAATTCATGAAATAAGGTTTGATCTAATTCTCTTATTTTGTACTGTCTATTAATTAATTTTCCATAAATTTACATTCTTTATGGTTTAAAATAATTAGATTAAAAAAATCACAATTTATTTCTATCAGTATGATTCAAAACGTAATGACAGCATATGGTCATTTAGGACGGCGAATTATGGATAAATCCCTAAAACAAAAATAACCGGGAAACCCCCAGAACATCCAGAAAGCTACTTTCGTCGAAATTTTACGTTCTCAAATAGTACTTAAATCCAACAAAAAAAAAGAAAAAAAAATAATGATGGAAAAGTATAAAAATTCAATTGGATTTTTTTTGTATTATATTTAAAAAGGATGAGTTAAAATGTCAGAAAAATTATGGAATAAAGTAGCAAGAAATTTTGTATCAGCTCAAGGCGGATTTTTTCCAAATAATGATACACTAATTAGCATAATTCAAACTCTAGTATCTGAGGAACAAGCAAAATTTCTTCAAATTTTTAGAAAACGATCATTAAACATTAACCAGATCAAAGCTAAAACAGATTTAGACGATAAAGCATTAGAAAAAATGCTAAAAGAATTAATGGATAATGGATTGATGATGGGAATTCCTAGTAGAAGTACTGGTATTATGGTTTATTATTTAGTGTCCATTCTTCCTGGTCTTATGGAATACCCTTTTATGAAAGGTGAAAAAGGCGAAAAGCAGAAGAAATTGGCTAAGTTGATGGATAATTACTTTGATGACTTGAGACAACTGACTCAGAGTAATTACGATTTAATTTTGCAACAATTTAGGAACGGTAATCCAATCGACAGAGTTGTTCCTGTTGGAAAAGAAGTCGAGATGCCACAGGACGTGGTGCTGCCTTATGAAGACGTAAAAAACATTATAGAAAAACATGATATTATAAGCGTTAATTACTGTTATTGTAGAAACTGGAAAGAAAACCTTAATGAACCATGCAAAATCGTTGGTCCGAAGTTAAATTGCTTTCAATTCGGAAGATATGCCAAGTTTATTATAGACCACAATTTTGGAAAGTCTATCTCAAAAGAAGAAGCAATAGAAATATTAAAAGAAGCTGAAGATAATGGTCTTGTACATAAAGCAATTCATATGCAAGATCCTGACCTGGAGGAATTAGCTCTTTGTAATTGCTGTAATTGTTGCTGCCAGTTTTTTCAACTTTATAAGCGTGGTATAGTCGCTTTTCATACATTAACTTCCTATATTGCAAATGTAGACGAAACTATGTGCAGAGGTTGTGGAACTTGTGTTGAAAAATGTCCAATTGAAGCAATCGAATTAGTAGATGCTCTTTCAGTTACAAATACAGATAAATGCATAGGTTGTGGAGTTTGTGCTCATCATTGTCCTGAAAACGCTAGGACCTTAGAAAGAACAGGGCTTAGAAATGTATTTATCCCCCCACCAAAAATAGCTGAACATGATTTAAAGCTAATCCAGACTTAATTATGCTCTTTTATTTCTCAATTTTTATGCTTTTTTAGTTTTTAAATTTCGAATTTATAATAAATGTAAAAAAAAATTAAAAAAAGAAGATAAAGGAAAAAATTACCTGAGTATGCAAAATATCTATTACCACATCAATTGCGAATATACAAATTCTTATATTAAAAAAATAAATTTTAAAAAAAAATAATTCATAAATTTGAATTTAACTATGTACCATCTTCATAGCCGTGGATATAATTATATTGTTCTTCGGTAAGATTATCAATTTCTACACCCATAGATTGAAGCTTAAGAATACCAACTTTATCATCAATATCTTTAGGAACTTCTAAGATGCCGGGTTTAAATATCCCCTTATTTTTAACGATATATTCAGACATGAGAGATTGTAAGCCAAATGACATGTCCATTACTTCTGCAGGATGTCCTTCAGATAATACCAAGTTAGCTAAACGTCCTTTAGCCAGTAAATAAACCTTTTTACCATCAGGAAAGATGAG
>CAZRKO010000163.1:0-4587 GCA_964600445.1 uncultured archaeon | reverse complement strand
AATATTATAATAAAATATTACAGTATATCATGGCTAATAAGAAATGATTATTTTCTATCATTTCCTAATAAATAAGGTAAAAAAATTGCCAAATAAGATAAAATTAGCAATAATCGGAATAGGAAATGCTGCTTCGGCTCTGATCCAAGGGATTGAATATTATAAAGATCGTTCCTTTAATATAGGTTTGTTATATCCAATATTTGCAGGGTATCATATTACAGATATTGATATCTCTGCTGCATTCGATATCTCTGCTAATAAGGTAGGAATGGCTCTTAGCGAAGCATTAAAAGCTAATGAATTAAAAATTATTGTAGATCTGAGTAACCAAGAAGAAATTGTTTCGATGGGAAACATCAAAGATGGTGTAATTAAAGAAACAATGGAAATGATTAACCCTTCAAATGCTCCCTCTCCTAATATAGCAGATAAACTAAGAGATACTGATACTGAGATTGTTCTATGTCTATTACCATCAGGCGCTGATGAAGCTGTGGAATTCTATGCAGAACAAGCATTAGATGCAGGCTGTGCATTTATTAATGCTACTCCAACATCTATTGCCACAAATAAAACTTTTGCTAAAAAATATCAAGATGAAGGGCTCCCCCTAATTGGTGATGATCTTCAAGATCAATTTGGGGCCACAATTGTTCATAAACTCCTTTTACAACAAATGATAGATCAAGGAGTTGAAATAAAGGAAAGTTATGCTTTAGACGTTGGAGGAGGATTAGAATCCTTGAATACAATCTACCGAACGCGTCATATAAAACGGGAGATTAAAAGTAAATCTGTAGCCTCAATCCTCAAAATTAATGCTCCTATTGTAGCAGGGACTTCAGATTATGTCCCACATTTGGGAAATAGTCGGAATTCCATGTTATGGTTAGTAGGACGAGGGTTTTTAGGGACAGAAATAATAATGGATATTAAAATCCAGACCCAAGACGGGCCTAACGGAGGTGCAATTCTCGTTGATGTAATTAGGGCTACCAAAATCGCCTTACAACAAGGTGCATCGGGTCCGATAAATGAAATCTCAAGTTATGGATTTAAAAATCCCCCCAAACAGATAAGTACCCCAAAAGAAGCAGGAGAAAACTTAGCAAAATTCATTATGGGGTTGATGTAAATAAAATGAGCAAATCTGATAAGAAAGAAATACGAGTAGCTATTGCTGGGTTAGGTAATGTG
Source organism: uncultured archaeon (assembly GCA_964600445.1). Classification (GTDB taxonomy): domain Archaea; phylum Asgardarchaeota; class Lokiarchaeia; order Sigyniarchaeales; family SOKP01; genus LW40-45. The sequence goes on along the minus strand of CAZRKO010000163.1, from coordinate 3,387 downwards.
GCGGCAGCAATAGTAATGGGTATTGAATACTATAAGAATATAAGGCAAGAAGATAGATATCAAGCAGGATTGATAAATGCTTCAGTGGGAGGATACCTACCTTCTGATATTAAGATCGTGGCAGCATTCGATATAGCATCTACGAAGATTGGAAAAGATATTTCGGAAGCTATTTATGCTGAACCCAATATGTGCCATCCTTTTATTCTTCCGGAAAATATGCCAAAGTCAAATGCATTATGTTACGTAAGTCCTATTTCTGATGGGTGTTATCAAACTAAAGACTCAAAGGGAAAAGTAATTTTCGATACTTATAAATATTTTAAAGCTTATAATGAAAGAGAAGTGAAATCAATTAATATAGCTCAAGTATTAGTAGATACTAAAGCTGAAATTCTAGTGAATCTTCTTCCAGTTGGAAGTTATAAAGCTTCACGTATTTATGCTCAAGCCGCTTTGGACGCAAATTGTGCATTTGTAAATGGAATTCCCGAATTTATTATCTCAGAACAAGTCGAAGGGGATAAAGATTGGGTGGCTGAATTCGAGAAAAAAGGTCTCCCCTGTGCTGGGGATGATATTAAATCTCAGGTCGGAGCAACGATTATGCATAGGATACTTGCAAAAGTATTCTTAGATCGAGGGGTTATTATTAATGATACTTATCAATTGAATATAGGGGGAAATGGTGATTTCTATAATATGAAATCAGAAGAACGCCTAACTACTAAACGGAAATCAAAGACATCAGCGGTTACAAGTGTTCTTCCATATAAAGTTAGTTGTAGAATTGGTCCTAGTGATTACGTGCCATTTTTAGGAGATAAAAAAATCTGTTATATTCGAATTAATGGAACCACATTTGGAGGGTTACCACTTGTTTGTGATATGAAATTACGGGTTGAAGATTCTCCAAATTCAGCAGGATTAATAATTGATCTTATTCGCCAAACCAAATTAGCCTTAGATAGGGGAATTGCTGGACGACTGGAAAGTATTAGCTCATTTAGTTTCAAACATCCACATATTCAACCCTCTTCTGATTTTGAAGCAAAACTTTGGGTTCAGGAATATATTGAAGGTAAACGAGAGAGATAGAAATAAAATTAGCAATCTCATTGATCTTTTTAGTCTATTTCTTTTAAATTCAACACACCAAAATTAGACTTTAATTTTTATCGTTTTCTTGAAACTTAACAGCTTAAAAGCAAGAACTTTTTTTTAAAATGATTTAAATATGATATTTTTTTTATAAAAAATATCATGGCTATAAAATTCTAAAAATGCCATAAAAGAATAAATAGTATAAAAAGAAATCTAAGTTGAGAAGATTGGGGTAATGGTAAATTGAGTAAGGAGAAGAATCAAATAAATGTGTGTCTTATTGGAGTTGGTGATGTATCCTCTGCCTTGGTTCAGGGAATTTCTAATTACAAGAAAAATTGTGATGATATTATTGGATTATTACCAGAAATAACTCAATATGCAGTTAAAGATATAAATTTTGTTGTGGGTTTTGAAGTGAACTCAAATAAAGTTGGGAAAGATATGAGCGAGGCTATTTTTGCCGAACCTAATTGCAATAAGCGCTTATTTACTCCTGAATTCCTAAATGCACCAATATTAAAAGGCCCAATTTTAGATGGTTTAGATAGTAATATAAAAAATATAGTACCCGTCTCAAGTGGCCAAGAATCAGTTGATGTTGTTAAAGAGATGAAAGCCCGCATGGTTGATGTAGCGGTGATTGTACTTCCAACTGGAGCTCATAAGGCAGTTAAATTTTATGCTATGGCAGCACTTGACGCTGGTGCATGTGTCGTTTGCGGAATGCCCTCTCACGTAGCAAAAGATCCAGAAATAGTTAAAAAAGCTGAAGAATTAAAACTTTCTTTAATTGGAGATGATGTGAAGTCTCAAATTGGTGCTACAATAATCCATCGATCTTTAGCAAACTTATTCCCAATGAGAGGTGCAATTCTGGATCGAACTATTCAATTAGACTGGGGCGGGTGTAGTGATTTCTGTAATCTTTTGAGCCCTCGTCCTGATGGAAAATTAAGATATGAAGAGGGAAAACGTCAATCCAAAACTCAATCTGTTATAGCGAAGCTTCAAAATAAGGATACTGTTGAATGCCAAATTTCCGCCGTAGATTATATCCCATTTTTAAAAAATCAAAAAGAAGCATATATGAGGCTTGAAGGACGCATTTTTGGGGGTGCTCCTGTAAGAGTTGATATAACAATGTTCGTAGAGGATGGAAACAATTCTGCGGGGATTATTGCAGATTGTATAAGAGTATCAAAAATTGCAAAAGATCGGAGAATTGGTGGAGTTTTACAATCAGCATGCTCATTTTTCATGAAACATCCCCCAGAACAATTAGAAGATTACATAGCCAAGAGAAATTTAGTTAAATTTATAGAAGGCAAACGAGAGAGATAAATCGAGTTTTAGAATAAGAAATATATATATTTTTAACAATTGCGTTTTCTATGTCATATATGTTCTAGTTTTCAAGCTCATAGGAACCCTTCCAACAAATTTTTGTCTTGCCATTAAGAATTCATATGCATAATCAGAGATAAGACTTATAGCTTCAGGTATATTTCGAAAACTGGGGAAATCATTTACATCTATGATTTTTGGAACTCCATCCTCATTAATTATGTAATCAATACCAAAAACAGACATACCGAACTTCTTACCCAATCTGAGAATTCTTCTTTTTAATTCCTTATCGATAGGTACTCTTATATGAACTAATTCGTATGGTGTTAGTTTCTTATGCTTTATTCTGCTATGAGCAGTTATAGAAACAGCCCATCGATCTATTACATATATTTTATATACAATTTCAATTTTACCTAAATATTCCTGAAAAAATAGCTCATTCTCCTCAAAATTCTTAACCAATTTAACAAAATCATTTCTATTTCTTGCAACACCAATGATTCGGTCTTCTTTAGGCATATTTGGTGCGTTATGAACATCGTGTTTAATAATAATTTTTGTTCCATTACTACAAGCTAAATAAGCTTCTTTGAGGGAAAAATATGATTTTGGTATAGGTATCTTCTTATATTTTTCCTCGATGAGTTTAAATGTTGCTTTTCTGCTTTCACAAGTATGAACTGCCTCTAAACTATTTAGAAGGGGTATTTTTGGCGCATAAGTTTTCAAAGCATCATATATAATTTGGTTAGAATCTTCAGAAAGCAATTTAACTATAATGAGGGATATTGGATACTTTTTTAATTTCTTACGAAAATATTTAACGTTAAAAACTCCTTTTTTGGTGCCTTTATGAGGTATAAGATTTACAATTTTGATATTATCAATAGTATCACTTTTGTTTTCTTTCAATTTTTGCTTTGCTCCTTC
>CAZRKO010000162.1:0-4592 GCA_964600445.1 uncultured archaeon | reverse complement strand
CATTCCAACCCCCGAAATATTCATTTTTGGAGGGGTGATTTCTCTATTATCGGTGATTCCAATATTATTTATTAGTAAATCTGAAGGACAAATAAAATTATTTTTTCAATCTTCTGCTATAACTCGGGCTATTTTGAGGAATAAATCAATAAACTCATCGTTTGAACCAAAAAGATTCCCAAAAACAATGTGACGTCTCATAATTGCCTTAAGTACTTTCTGCATTATCTTCGCCTTTTCAATACTAATCTTTTTCCCCGCAAACTTTTCCATCATTTTAAAAGCTTGGATAAGACTATTTTGTGTTTCCTTTCTTTTTGCGATATTCTCAAATTTTGAATGGTATGAAAATTGCCGTAGGTTTTTCTTAAGGATTCTTTATCCTTACCGATTCAAAAATAGAGAAAATAGAATAGAAAATAGAAATTATAATGCCTCGAGCGCAGCATTAAAAGTCTCGCTCGGACGCATCATTTTCTCGGTAATTACATCATCAGGTTTATAATAACCTTTCAAATCTACCGGTGTCCCTTGAACAGCGAGTAACTCTTTGGTAATTTTGGCTTCATTTTCTGCCAATGTTTGGGCAAGAAGTGCAAACCGGGCTTTCATATCAGCATCCTTATCTTGAGTAGCGAGAGCTTGAGCCCAATACATTGTTAAATAGAATTGGCTACCGCGATTGTCTATTTCATTGACTTTTCGCGAGGGAGATTTATTTTCATTCAAATATTTCTCAACCGCCTGATCTAATGTTTCCGCCAGCAACATAGCTTTAGAATTATTTAATCGTCGACCAAAGTGTGTGAATGAATTTGCCAATGCAAGAAATTCACCCAAAGAATCCCATCGCAAGTGATTTTCGCTTATAAATTGTTTAACGTGTTTTGGCGCACTTCCGCCTGCTCCAGTCTCGAATAATCCTCCTCCTGCCATTAATGGAACAGTTGAGAGCATTTTTGCACTGGTGCCAACTTCAAGGATTGGAAACAGATCAGTAAGATAATCTCGCAATACATTACCCGTAACTGCGATAACATTCTTTCTTTCACTGATTGATTCACATGCATTTCGGGTGGCATCTTCCAGGTTCATTATTTTTATATCTAAACCGGCAGTGTCATGGTCTTTCAGATAAAGATTCACTTTCTTTATCAATTCAGCATCGTGGGCTCGGTTTTCATTCAACCAGAACACAGTTGGGTAGCCGGTGAGTTTAGCCCGCTTTACCGCCAATCCAACCCAATCTTGGATCGGTAAGTCTTTAGTTTGACACATACGGAAGAAATCTCCTTCTTCAACAGGGCGTTTCAATAATACTTCACCATTTTCTGCCACTACACGAACATATCCTTTGCTTTTTAATTCAAAAGTTTTGTTATGAGATCCATATTCTTCAGCTTTTTCAGCCATTAAGCCTATGTTTTGTACGGTTCCCATTGTTGTAACATCAAAGGCTCCGTGCTCTTTACAGTAATCAATGGTTATTTGGAAAACACTGGCATAGCTCGAATCGGGAATGACAAATTTAGTATCATACGCCTTTCCATCGGGACCCCACATTTGACCTCCGTTCCGAATTGCTGCTGGCATTGATGCATCGATAATCACATCGGAGGGGACATGTAAATTGGTTATCCCTTTGTCAGAATCTACCATCGCTAATTTTGGTCGAGTCGCATAACAAGCCTCGATATCATCTGTAATTTCCTTTTGCTTCTCGGGGGATAATTCTTTAATTTTAGCGTATAGTTCACCCAGACCATTTCGAGGGCTAATTGCAAGCTGTTTGAAGGTTTCTGCATATTTTTCATATATTTCTTTGAAATAGATCGATACAACATGGCCGAATATGATTGGATCGGAGACCTTCATCATGGTTGCCTTAAGATGAACCGAGAATAAGATATCCTGTTCTTTAGCATCTTTGACCTGTTCTTCCAAGAAAGATCTAAGCATTTTCTTACTCATTATGGAAGCATCTATGATTTCACCTGGAATTAAAGCCAATTTGTCCTTCAAAACTGTTTTTTGATCCGTAGTGTCGATAAATTCAATGGTTGAATTGCCTGCCGTTTGTTCCGTAATGGTAGATGAGATTTCGGTTAATCGTAGGTCGCCTTCTTGCATGGTAGCTACATGAGATTTGGAGTCTTTTCTCCAAATACCCATAGAATGCGGATTTTTTTTCGCAAAATTTTTGACTGGTCCTGGAACTCTCCTATCTGAATTTCCCATACGGGTTACTGGGTTTACGGCACTTCCCTTCACAACATTAAATTTCTTCAGGATCGCCTTTTCTTCATCGGTTTTCGGATCAATGGGATAATTGGGGACATTATATCCCTTTTCTTGGAGTTCTTTGACAGCTGTATTAATTTGTGGGATTGAAGCACTAATATTTGGAAGTTTAATTATATTAGCTTCGGGCTTTTTGACCAATACTCCAATCTCATTCAAATCATTGGATTGTTTTTGTTCTTCTGTCAAATATTCCGGGAAATTTGCTAGAATTCGACCCGCTAGAGAAATGTTCCTTGTTTCTACGGGGATTTCTGCTACACTGGCGAATTTTTTCACAATTGGGAGGAAAGAGTAGGTGGCTAACCGTGGGGCTTCATCCGTAATTGTGTAGATTATTTTTTCATTCGATTGATTCATGAGTTTCATCACATTTTAAAAAAATTAATAGTTGTTTTTAATCCTAATAAGGTTATTTTATCGTTCATACATATTGCCTTTTTTTTGCAATTTTTGTTGACAATAATTTGAATATCTAATCTCTTAAAAAACTTGTATTAAAATAAGACTTGATTAGATTTCTCCCACAAACATCCCCGATGTTTTAAATTAAATATTACTTAATAAAACTTATACAATAAAAGCACCTCAGACTATATTACGATATATCTATTTAGGAGATTGTAAAATGTTGATACCCATTTTCATTACTATTATTGCCATATTCGGTGGAATAATGATTGGAATTTATATAGTCAAATATAGAAGGCTCCCTATTGATGTTTGGAAACCGGGTGCTGCATGGACGCGATTGCTCATCTATTTTTCCTTCTGTAATATTTTTATTGCTGCTTCTGGCACATTAGAGCAATTATTTGTAAGACCTTTTTTAACTGTTGAGCAAATCTCAAACCCTTATTGGATATTATTTGCAATTTCCTGTTTCACGTTTGTTGTTGTAGCATATGCAATTATTTGGCCCCGTAATACTCTTACTTTTGACCGAAAGTATTATCTAGGCTCAGAAATCGTACTTGGTGCTTTTTGGGGTTTTAGTACTGGGGGACTTCTTCTTTCATTTTATCACCTATGGAGTTTGACAGGTATCCTTCCTTGGATTACTTTTGTTCTTAGCTTTATTTGCATGAGTGTGTGGCAATTTATCATCCATGAGTATTTCTGGGATATTTATGTTAGTCCAGAGCATGACACACCTAAATCGATTCTTGTTAAAACTTTTGCTTGCCACCTTCCGAATGGAGCAATTAGTTTAGTTTTTCTCACTATTTGGGGTAATTATGCATTATTTATTTTTGTTTTTATAATAGCATTAGTTTCATCAGCAATTGCTCAAAAATTTCCTGCTCCATGGGCTAAAGGTAACTTCCACGCTCCTATGGTCAAACCCGGTATCTTTGGTTTACCCTATGGATCAGGATACGAAGATAAAAAGGAGTCTTAATCGTGTAAATATTATTTACACCTTATGACAGATTACGATCTGCCACTTTGAATTAGAACTAAATGGTTCTTCATCATAATTTCCATATTTGAAGTCAATTTTGAAACCATTATATTTAAGTAGCATATCTAACTCTTGTGGAAAAAAAATTCTTAGATTTAATTTCTTCACTATTTCCTCATTTTTAATCCTGTGATAAGAAGTATAATGCATAATCTGAGTTGCTTTATCATAATAATGGGTTCCAGTTACAATTACATTTCCTTTACCTTCTGGGCTTGGATATCCAATTTCCTTATATTTTTTTGAAGGATCTCTCATCATAATTTCAAAATTGGGATTAAACACGGTAAAAATGAAAGTCCCATCCTGATTTAGATGATCCTTTATGCAGTTTAAAAGATTTTTTAAATCCTTATTTTCCAGTACCCAATTCATAGCAGCGGCGGGCATTGTAATTGTAGAAAAAGTTCTTTTCAGGTTAAAGTCTGTCATATCTGCTTCTATCCATTCAATCTCTACATTATTATTTTTCGAGTTTCGTTTAGCTTGTTCTAACATTTTTACAGAAAAATCCAAACCAACGATTGGTATTCCCTCTTTAGCAATGGGAATGGTTATTCTTCCTGTTCCACAAGCTAAATCGAGAATATGACCGCCATATTTTTTAGCTTGTTTTATATAAAATGGGATAGCTTCGTACGCATTTCTGCTCTTTATCATGTTATCATAATGCTGTCCGCTAATGTAAAAATATTCCTCATTATCTTCTTTCATGATTACACAACATTCCGTCTTTAATGTTAACTAATAAAATTAAAAAAAAGATGAAACACTAATCTGTGAATAGAATTTCATCCCACGGTTGGCGATATAATCCCGCTCTTTG
>CAZRKO010000161.1:3393-4608 GCA_964600445.1 uncultured archaeon | reverse complement strand
TTTATATCCAGTAAAAAATGATTTTTCTCCTTTTTGTATTTTAATCAATCCCATTCCAATATCACCCGGTTTGCATTTCACACAATAACCTCTTTCATTTTTATAGAATTCACCCGTTTCAGGATCCACCTTTGCTAAAGCAAAACCTGCCATATTATTTCGCCCGATCATTCCAGGGACTTCCTCTGCGTTGAAAAGTGGTCTAGAACCTTCAGTTGAACCGTACATTTCATAAATATGGTCAACTTTAAAGCGAGATTGAAATTGTTCCCATATTTCCTTTCTAAGCCCCAACCCCGTCATTTTTTTAAGCGTATGGTTTTTTTCATACACAGTAGGAGGTTGATTTAGAAGATACCGCGGAATTTCCCCCACATAATAGAAAAATGTTGCTTGAAATTTCTGGATATCTTTCCAGAATTCAGAAGCAGAAAATCGCTTCTTTAACGCAATTTTTGCACCTATAAGTAGTGCTATCATAAATGAACAACCAATTCCCACATTATGATATAGAGGAGTGGGAATGTAAATAATATCGTGAGCAGTCAACTCAGATAGACCTGGCCCCAAGATTATAGATTGTGTAAATAATTTATAATTTTGCATAATTACTGCTTTAGGAAGTCCAGTTGTACCCGAAGTAAAGATGTAAAGCGCTGTCTCCCGTAAAATTGAATTAAAAGTGGTAGTAGGATTAGCATTTAAAACAGATTTAAGTTCGCTCAACAAATCCCTAAATTCATGTGTAATATTTGCTGCATTATTAATAACAAATATCTGATCTTTCTTCTGAGATAGATTTTCGAAAACATCGTTGAATGGCTGTAAGCAATCTCCATCAACCACAATCCATTTCGGATCAATTACATTAAAAGCATGTGTCAAAGCTAGCTTTCTTTGATTAAAGTTAATTAACGCACTAACTCCTTGAATTTTATTAATTCCACCTATAAGGAATAAATATTCAGGAGAATTTTCCATCATTAAAGCAATAGATTCCCCTTGTTTTAATCCTAAATCTAGAAAAAAATTAGCAATTATATTAGTTTCTTCATTAAAGGCTTTCCAAGTCCAAAAAGCATCTTGGTAGTATAAAGCTATTTGTTCCGGCTTTTCTTCTGCTAATTTTTCAATGAAGGTGCCAATACTTTGATTTGGATTTTGTTGTATTTTAACCATAGTTTGTCGAAATCTTTCCCAGACTGCTTCTTCTTT
>CAZRKO010000161.1:0-3293 GCA_964600445.1 uncultured archaeon | reverse complement strand
ATTATGGAAGCCCTGCTCCGGGAATATCAACTTCTACGACTTCAATTCTACCGTTTTCTCTTGTATGTTTTGATGTTGCAACAAAAAGTGTTTTACGATCTGGCCCACCTAACATGCAGGCATAAGCATCATTTTCAACTTTTACTATATGTGTAATTTTACCTCCCTTTAGAACCCGAGCAACCCTTCCTCGTCCTGGGGCAGCAACCCAGATACCTTCTTCTGTATCCAAACAGATACCATCTGGAGCTAAAGTTCTAAGGTTAGCCCAAACTCGGCGTCCTGTAAGCGAACCATCTTTCATAATATCAAATGCAGTTAATCGAGTAGAAAATGTTTCAGCTATTATAAGGGTCTGATCATCTGGAGTAATAACAGTTCCATTTGGAAAAGCCATATTATCTGCTACGACTCTCGCTTCTCCATTGGGATTTACGAGTATGAGCTTTGTCGGAGCAAACGACTTCCCGTTAAAAAAATCGAAACCAAAATTCCCGATATATGCTCGACCTTTTTTATCTACTACCATATCATTACATAAAACTGTTCCGAATCTGTTTAAATCTACAACTTCAGTAACTCCATCAGGATCGAGTCGTAGTAAGCGACAATCCTCCATCGAAACTACCAATAATCTATTATCAGGAAGCCAACCTATTCCGGAAACACTGTTTGGCATCTCAATTATTGTATTAGTTTTCCCACTTAAATCAACCGTCATCACTTTGTGGGCATCCATGTCAACAAACCAGAGTTTATTGTCGTGCCACCTTGGACTTTCAGGAAATTTCAATCCTTCAAGTAATATTTCTGTTTTGAGAGTTATTCTTTTACTCATAATATTTATATTGATAAAATGCTATTAAATTCTCTTTATGAATATAAAAATAATTATTTTGGATTGAATAGATATATTTAGATGATTTTAGATATTAATACTGGATAAATTTATTACCCGTTTTTAAATACCATCTTTTATTTCCTTTCTCTAATGAAGAAAATACTTAAATAAGAGAGGTTAAGTCAAGGATATTAGAAAAAGCTTGCTTTATCTTCAGGTCGAAAACCTAAAATGTCCATAATCTCTCCAGTCTTAATAATTCCAATTACGAACTATCTTTGAACCATTTGGTTATTAATTATATTAAACATCATCGAGTAAATCCTAATCTAAACATCGCATTTGAACAAGCATTTTTATCAAATAATCAAAATTTCCTAAATTATATTTCAGTGGTAGAAGAACAATTGAAAGGAATGATAGTAAAACATTTAAAAAGAAAAGAATAAAAAAATCTTTTTGGATTTTATTGTTGAAGATTTAAGGCTATTTCTTTTCCGAAATTTTGGCATTTAGGAAGTCCACCTTCAGCTATAGGTCCTTTTGTACCTTTTACTCTAACAGGTAATCCCGGAAGAATCTTTTTAAGACCTGGTATTTTTTTACCAATCTGCTTTTCCATTTTTTTGACTGCTTTACTAAGAAGGGGAAGACCTGTGTTAGTGTCAAATACAGCGTAAGATTTCTCATTTAATGAAAGCCCAGCAAGTTCATCTATAAATTTTTTGATGCTACCAGCATAAGTACCCCCCCAAGTAGGAGACCCTATAATTATAGCATCAAAATCTTGAACTTTACTATAGTCAACATCATTAACATTTATTACTTCAGTATTTATTTGTTCAACTTCTTTCATGCCCTCAGCAATATTTTCTGCCGCTTGCTTAGTATTACCATATTTTGTTTCATAAACTACTAATACATCCAATATATTTTCACTTTATATTTGTTTTTCAATAATTTCAATAAGTTAAACGGATTTTAAAATATTTCTTAAATTTCTCATATTGAAAGAATCTATTATTAATCTCTGTGGAAAGAAATATCTGCTACATTTAAATGGTCCTTTCATCCAGGTTTTCTCTTCTGGAGGAAAGCCTTACCCCTTGTGCTTTTCTAAAGTATAAAAAAAGTCTATATTGCTGTTAATCTTATCATCAAACCAAAGAAGATTTTGTAATGTCAATATTTAATAAAAAATTTATAATCTTCTATTATATATTTATCAAAATAATTCTAAGAAGTAAGTTTTACACAAAAAAATGAAATTTAAAATACTCAAAAATTATCTGGGAAATTTGATTAGAAAAAAGCTTTTTGGGTTAGCCAATCAAGTTGATGCTAATTTTAGTGATTCTTATATAAAAAAAAGCAAAATAAATCAAGAAAAACTTGATAAATATCCCATAATTTTACCGAAAAAAAGCTCGCTAGAAAGTGGATTTGAAGAAGTAGAACGATATATTAAAGAAAATAACATTGATATCAATAAAGAGTTCGATTTTGTAAAGAATGTAGATTTAGAGATTAAGAATGCTTTAAAATATAGTCGTCGTATTTTTAAACTAATAAAAAAAATAAACAGCGATTTAATTAAAAGTTACCAAGATCTTGGAAGGAATGAGGATATTGTTGAGCTATTTGGTGAAGGAAAAATTCAAGATGAATTATGGGATAACCTAAAGCAATATGCTCAAGAAAAATGGGGTATCATAAACATTGGATTCACTAAAGTACCTGAAGAATTAATTCTAAAGAATAGATTGATTCTTTATCCTTACGCTTTAATATTAATACAAGAACTAAAAAAAAAGAGAATTGATTCTGCACCAACAATGGAAGCAGGTTTTGAGACACTAAGAGTATATGAAAGTTTAGGAAAAATTACCAATGATATTGCGAATTGGCTGAGAAATAGAAGTATTAGATGTCAAGCAAATCATCCTGTAGGTGGTTTAACGGTATTTCCCGCTCTTGCAGGTAAGGCGGGAATGGGTGGACAAGGAAAAGCGGGTCTTCTTATTACTCCTGAATTTGGTAGTCGCGTAAGGTTATCAACTATTTATATGGGTCAAAAATTTTTTAATTTTACAGATTCTTCTGAGCATGATTGGATACAGGACTATTGTAAAACTTGCGGCATATGCTCTCGGATTTGTCCGGGAGGAGCAATATTAGAGAAAAAGAGAATACGAATAGAGAATATTGAGGGCATTGGTCAATTAAGAACTTGTATTGATGTGTTTAAATGTTACAAATATTTTTCTTCAAAATATGGCTGCTCAGTGTGTATTAAAACATGTCCTTTTTCAAAAGGAAATGGTATATACAATAAAATTAAAGAAAAATTTCAAAACAATTAAATAGACGACTTTTTTTAAACGCATTCTTTTACATAGTCGGGTGTGGACTCTCTCAAAATATCAGTAAAAAATTAAAAGAAAAATAGAAA